>CAYQNQ010000188.1:0-5056 GCA_964418815.1 uncultured Hellea sp. | reverse complement strand
GGCTTCCAGAGTTTTTTGAGATGTCATTCGCTCTCCTCAATCTCGAACATAATCGCGTCCGCCGCAATCTGCGTCCCGACTTTGGTTTGGACGCTTGAGACTTGCCCGTCAATATCGGCGAGGATTTCGTGCTGCATTTTCATGGCTTCCAAAACGGCCAGGCGCTGCCCGGTTTTGACAATGTCGCCCACTTGCGCGATCACCTCAATGACCGCCCCGTGCATGGGCGCGGTGATGAGTCCGGCGCCGCCGACTGCTTCTGCACTCTTGTAGGTTTCATTGAGATTTGTTAGACTGAAACTGCGCTTTCCCGCGGAAATGTTGATCGCCGGACCGGTGATTAAATAATGTGCAAAAATGCGCGTTTTCCCGTCGGCTGTGGCCATGTATGATTCACGTGAAACATTGGTGAATTTAAAAATTTCCCCCGAATTTTCGACTTCATAGCTGTTTTGGCCCATTTTGCTCAGAGGTTTCACGTGAATCATTTGCGCCCCGTAACGGTAGGGGGTGGCGATGGGCGTGGCGCTCGACCAGCCGAGTAAATCTCTGGAGACATTTTTGGCCTTTGAAAGGGCCTGATCGCGGCTGTTTTCATACTGCAAAATAGCGGCGAAAGCGGCGATTTCCGGGTCCAGTTCAGGCTCTGCCAGATCGGCTTTTTCGAAGGTCTCGGCGATGAAAGCGGTGGTGGCTTGGCCTCTCGCAAAGACCTCTTTTTCGAGGGCTTCAATGAGGAAAGAGCGGTTGGTTTTGACCCCGAAAATGGCGGTCTCTTTGAGCGCTTTTATGAGCTTGATCCGCGCCTCGTCCCGGGTCGATCCATAGGCCATGATCTTGGCAATCATGGGATCGTAAAAGGGCGAAATTTCGCTGCCCGTCTCAATACCGCTATCGACCCGAATGCCATCGCCGCCCCCAGAATTGTTAGAGGGGGCCAGAAACAGATCCGCGCGGCCTGTGGCCGGGAGGAAATCATGGGCCGGATCTTCGGCGTAAAGCCGGGCTTCGATGGCATGGCCGGTCAGAGAAATATCGCGCTGGGTAACCGGCAGGTCTTCCCCTTGGGCCACTCTTATTTGCAGCTCGACCAGATCCAGACCTGTGACCAGTTCGGTCACCGGATGCTCCACCTGCAGGCGGGTATTCATCTCCAGAAAATAAAATGCGCCGGACGCGTCCAGCATAAATTCAACCGTGCCCGCGCCCACATAGCCAATGTCTTTTGCCGCTTTGACCGCCGCCGCGCCCATGGCCATACGCAGCTCTTCGGTCATGACCGGGCAGGGCGCCTCTTCGAGGACTTTCTGGTGGCGTCTCTGGACGGAACAATCCCGCTCGCCCAGATGAATGGTATTCCCGGCCTTGTCGGCGAAGACCTGTATTTCCACATGTCTTGGTTTTTGAACGGCTTTTTCAATGATGAGCACATCGGAGCCAAAGGCATTCAGGGCTTCGGAGCGCGCGTCTTTAATGGCGCTGGGCAGGGACTTTTTTGTGGTGACCAGACGCATGCCCCGCCCGCCGCCGCCCGCAGACGCCTTGACCATGACGGGCAGACCTATGGCCTCGGCCTCTTTGATGAGGGTTTTATCATCTTGTTTTTGGCCTTGATAACCGGGCACGCAAGGCACGCCCGCCTTGATCATGCGGCGCTTGGCTTTGGCTTTATCGCCCATGAGATCAATGGCCTCAGGCGTGGGCCCGATAAAGATGATGCCCGCCTTATCGCAGGCCATGGCGAAGTCAGCGTTCTCCGACAAAAACCCATAACCGGGATGGATGGCGTCAGCGCCGCTGGCCTTGGCCGCATCAATGATTTTGTCGATGACCAGATAGCTCTCGCCGACAGGCGACGGCCCGATATGGACGGCCTCATCGGCCATTTTGACATGGACAGCGCCGGCATCAGCGTCGGAATAAACGGCAACGGTTCGAATACCCATTTTCCGGGCCGTGCGCATGACGCGGCAGGCAATCTCGCCGCGATTGGCGATGAGAATGGTGTTTAAATTACCCATATAATCTCCGCTCACCCCGCTGCAGAGCGGGGTCCACGCTTAGGCGGACACATAAGTTTCGCCTGTGTTCTTGGGACCAAACTTGACCTTGGTTCCCGCCCTGCGGCGGGATGAGCGGATTTAGGTTAAACATCTTCAGCCCAGTTCGGTTTGCGCTTCTCGACAAAAGACGCAATGCCCTCGCGGCCCTCTTCCGAGGTTATAGCATCGGCGAATTTTTCGGAGGCGAATTGCTTCTGGCCTTCCCGGTCCAGATAGGCGGTGGCCATAAGAATTTCCTTGGTCAGGCCAATGGCGCCCGGCGCGCATTTATAAATTCCCTTCTTAAGGCCTTGTAAAACAGCGTTAAATCCGGCCTCGTCCTCGACCACATAATCCGAAAGGTTATAATCCGGCGTATCTTCGCCGAGAAAACGCGCGCCTGTCAGCATGATCCGCCGGGCGATGGGCAGTCCCGTCCGGCCAACCACAATGGGCGCAATTTGGGCCGGCGCGATACCGATCATGGTCTCGGTTAGAGAGAACTTGGCCGTCTTCTCCACGATGATAATATCGGCGCAGCACATGAGCCCGAGGCCGCCGGCAATGGCCGCGCCCTGCACATAAGCGATGACCACTTGCGGCAGTCCCATGACCAGATCAAACAGCTCTCCGGCGCCGTAATTCATGGCCTTGAAATTGGCGTGAGCATCGCCGCCTTTTTGCTCTGCGAAGAACCCTTTTAGATCGCCGCCCGCGCAGAAGACGCCGCCTTTCCCGCGCAGGGTAACCCCGCGAATGGAGCGGTCATCTTTGATGGCCCGCATAACGTCCATAAACTCGGCGGTAAGCTGCGAGGAAAGCGCATTGCGGTTCTCCGGCGAGTTAAACCAGATCGTCAGCCAGCCGCCATCACGCTCGCAAATAATTTTCTCGGTTTTGGGTAAGTCTGTCATATCTACATCCTCGCTATGCCGAATGAGTTTTCCTTGACGATGCGGTTGCGGCCTTCCCAGACCGTGGCCAGCAGGAAGCCCAGCACTTTGCGGGTGTCGCGCGGGTCAATCATACCGTCATCCATGCAGTTGCCAGAGGTGTAAAACGCGCTCGACTGGCCATCAAATAGTTGCGTCAGCATAGCTTTTTGCTTGGCCGCTTTTTCTTTGTCGATTTCCACGCCTGCCCGCTTGGCCTGGGCAGATGCGACAATATCCATGACTGTTGCGGCCTGTTCTCCGCCCATGACCCCTGTGGCCGCATTGGGCCAAGTCAGCAGGAAGTCCGGGTCGTAACCACGTCCGCACATGCCGTAATTTCCTGCGCCGAAACTGGCCCCGATCATCAGAGTGAGACGCGGCACGTCTGCATTGGTGACGGCCTGGATCATCTTGGAACCATGCTTGATCATACCGGCCTGTTCATAGGCTTTGCCGACCATATAGCCGGTGGTATTTTGCAAGAAGATCAGCGGCGTATCGGCCTGATCCATAAGCTGGATGAACTGCGCCGCTTTGGTAGCGCCGTTGGGGTCAATGGGGCCGTTATTGCCGATGATCCCGCATTTATAGCCCATAATGCTGGCCTGCAGGCAGACGGTCGAAACCCCGTAGCCGGGTTTAAAATCCGTGAAATCAGAGCCGTCAACGATGCGGGCAACGACCTCGCGTACATCATAGGGCTTACGGTAATTGGTCGGCACGATACCGGCCAGCTCGTCGATGTCGTATAAAGGTTCGGCGTAATTATTGTTAGCCGGGTTCTTTGCGTTTTTTTCAGGACAATTTTCATTCCATCCCAAACGGTCGACGACCTCGCGCATTATCAAAACGCCTTCGCCGTCATCTTCGGCAAGATATTCAACGACGCCCGAAATTGTCGCGTGCATTTCGGCGCCGCCCAGTTCGGCGTCCGTGGCAATCTCGCCGGTGGCGGCTTTGAGAAGCGGGGGACCGGCGAGGTAAGCTTTTCCGCCGCCCTTCACACCAACCACATAATCGGACAGACCCGGCATATAAGCCCCGCCCGCCGTTGATGATCCGTGCAGAATTGAGAGAACGGGAATGCCTTTTTTGGAGAGTTTCGCCAGATTGCCAAACAGGCGTCCACCGGATGTAAAAACCTCGACTTCGTAATTAATCAAATCGCCACCGGCGCTTTCGACCAAATGCACAAAGGGAAGTTTTTGTTCGAGCGCGATTTCCTGCCCTCTTTCTAGTCGATAGCCGCCTGCCACAGTGAGCGCGCCGGCTTTGATGCCGCTATCGTCAGTGACGATGACGCAGCGCACGCCGTTGATGAATCCAATGCCGCACATAATGGTGCTGCCGGGGATTGATTTTTCTTCTTTGGGAGTGTCCTGCAGATAGCCGGCGATATTGCCGATCTCCAGATAAGGCATTCCGGGGTCGAGCAGGCGGGCCAGACGCTCGCGCGGCAGCAGCTGCCCGCGCTTGTCAAATCTGGGTTTCTTGCTGGCCGATATAGCCGGGGCTCTCGCGTTTAGCTCGGCAAGCTTTTCCACGAGCGCGAGCATGTCTTTACGGTTTTCCGCGAAACTGTCTGACGCGGTGTTTATCTTGGATTTAAAGACGGGCATTATCCTGCCTCCCGCTCATCCCGCCGAAGGGCAGGAACAAAGATTAATTTGGTTCCCAGGAATAACGGCGAAACATATGCGTACACTTGGGCGTGGAGCCTGCTGTTCAGCAGGGTGAGCGCGTATAGTTTTGTCATTCCAGTTCCCCCGCGATTTTCTTGGAAACCTTGATGTTTTTCGCCAGCAATATTTGCGCATAGCCTTTGGCCTGCGCGTCATTGCGAAGGGAAGCCGCCCCGCCGCCGCCGAGGACATTGTCCATGAGGATGTTCATGGAGTGGGATCCGGGCAGGTAAAATTTCTCAATCCCGACCGGGTCGAAATGCCGGTAGGTTTCGCGAATGAAGTCTTCGGTCAGCGCCCACCAGATATAGGGCATATATTCGGCCTTGCGGGCGATGATCCCGACATTGGCTTTATCGCCTTTATCGCCGGACCGACCCCAGGCGAGCTTGATGAG
>CAYQNQ010000187.1:0-5107 GCA_964418815.1 uncultured Hellea sp. | reverse complement strand
CGGTCATCTTTGTAGGTATTTTTGCCTTTGTCGGGGAGGGCGTATTTCGCGGTTTACTGCGAACCAATCTCCCGCGTAATGATCATCATCGACGCAGTAAAGGCTCACAGGCCGGAGCATTGATCATTTTCGGTTTGATTATAGTCGGACTGTCTTATTTCTTCGCCTTGATGACCCGTTTCGCAATGTCGCGGAAACGGGAATATATGGCAGATGCCGGAGCCGTTGAACTCACTAAAAATCCAGATGCCATGATCCGCGCTCTTAAAAAAATATCCGGACGAGCCAATCTGGAAAACCTTCCTGCAGAAATCAAGGAAATGGCTTTCGAAAACCCCAGAAATGGTATTGCCGGAATGTTCGCCACTCATCCGCCCATCGAAAAGCGCATAGAAGCTTTAGTGAAATTTGCCGGTGGCAATCCGGATACGCAAAGCCGTCCGGACAGACAACCGCGTCCGGAAAAACCCGAAGAGATAGAAGAGCAGAACCGGCGAAGCAGGTGGTTTCCAAGGGGACGTAACTAGACTCCAAACGACTGGACACAATCGAAAGTTCTTCTTATAGCCATATTGAAAAACAATAAGGGATAACTTCACGCCATGACTAAACATCTATTTATTTCAGCCTGTACAGCCGTACTTCTAGCGGCCTGCTCCGGCGGTTCATCCGAACCGAGTGTCATCGAAAAGGTAAGTGAAGTCGTCCTGCCAGCCGGTGTTTCTTATATTGAATCCGTTGGCCAAAAGAGCGGCGACATTGTTATCCCTTACAAAAAATATGTTTTGGACAACGGACTGACTGTCGTCTTGCATCAAGACAAATCTGACCCGCTGGTGCATGTGGATGTCACTTACCATGTCGGGTCGGGGCGAGAAGATATTGGGAAATCCGGTTTTGCTCACTTTTTCGAGCACATGATGTTTCAAGGCTCTGAGAATGTGGCCGACGAAGAACACTTCAAAATCATCACTGAGGCTGGCGGAACGCTTAACGGCACGACCAATTCTGACCGAACAAATTACTTCGAAACTGTCCCGTCGAACCAACTTGAAAAAATGTTGTGGTTAGAAGCGGACCGTATGGGATATTTTCTCGACGCAGTGACCCAGGAGAAGTTCGAAGTCCAGCGCGAAACTGTTAAGAATGAGCGCGGGCAGCGCGTTGATAACCGGCCCTATGGGCTTTTATGGGAGCGTGTGGGCGAAGCCATGTTCCCGGAAGGTCACCCTTATTCATGGTCTACGATCGGCTATCTGGAAGATTTGGACCGCGCGACTCTGGATGATTTGAAAAAGTTCTTTTTGAGATGGTACGGACCAAACAATGCGGTTTTGACTATTGGCGGCGATTTCGATGAAGGCGAAGCTCTGAACATGGTCGAAAAATATTTTGGACCCATACCCACAGGTCCGGAGGTCAGTGACCCTGTCTATGAGACTGTTACGTTAGATAAAGATCGCTATATTTCTCTGGAAGATAATGTGGCGATTCCGCTGCTTTATATGGCTTGGCCGACGGTTCTCGCCAACCACCCCGATGAGGCGCCTCTGGATGTTTTAATGTCAATCATGGGTGAGGGTAAAACATCGCTGCTGTATAAAAACTTGGAGAAGCCTGGTCTGGCAGTGAATGTGGGCGCCGGTCACACTTGTAGAGAAATCAGCTGTCAGTTTTCCTTGATTGCACTGCCGAACCCGGCCCGCGTGCCCAATCTTGCAGATATCGAAGTTAAACTTCGCGCGGCCCTCGAAGAATTCGAAGAGCGCGGCGCGCAGGACGATGATATCACTCGCGTGAAAGCCGGTATTGTTTCCGGCATGATTTACGGTCTTGAAAGCGTTTCTGGAAAAGTTGGCCAACTGGCTGCATACGAGACTTATCGGAACAATCCTAACGGAATAGGCGATGATATCGCTCGCTACGAAAGTGTGACGAAGGCCGACGTCATGCGAGTTTACGAAAAATATATTAAAGGTAAGCCGGCGGTCATTATGAGTATTGTCCCCGAAGGAAAGCCGGAGATGATTGCCGCTGATGATACATGGGACCGTTATGAAAGAACCATCCCGCCAAGCGAACCGGCTGTCGTCAATTGGAGCCTGCCCGAGGATAATTTTGACCGAAGTAAAGTGCCGCCTGCCGGCGCGAATCCATCTATTAAGGTGCCGCCTGTTTATAACGCGAAACTCGCCAATGGGATCAAAATTCTCGGGGCGGGAAATACTGAAACGCCCACTTCGACTGTGCAAATCCGGATCAAGTCCGGGCAGTCTCAGGAGGACGTGGGCAAACTGGGGCTCGCCAGCATGACGGCTTCCATGTTGGAAGAGGCTACGACGGAGTCCAGCGTGGAGGAACTTTCCAATAGACTGGATAAGCTTGGGTCAGCCGTTGGATTTGGTTCGGGGGATGAATATACAACCATATTTATTCGCAGCCTCACTAAAAACCTGGACGAGACCGTTGAAATTGCCGCTGAAAAATTCTTCAAACCAAAATTTGACGAAGCCGATTTTAAGCGGGTTCAGGCCCAGTTTATCGAAGGCATTAAAGCCTCTAAGAAGGAACCAAATGGTGTGGCGACCGAGATATTCAACCGTCAACTGTTCGGCGACGATAACAGCTTTGCCTGGAGCAATTCAGGCACGATCGATACGATTACAAGCCTAACAGTCGAAGACGTGAAGAGATTTTACGCCGAGAATTATTCGCCGAAAATCGCCAGTATTTTGGCTGTGAGTGATCTTGATGAGAGACAGCTGGTTAACGCGTTAGGCCCTTTCTCTGGATGGGAAGGTGAGGATATCGCGCGGAAGGCTGTCGGGACTTATCCGGATCTGCAAACTGGAACGCTCTATTTCGTTGATAAGCCCGGTGCGGCCCAATCTGAAATCCGGATTGGAAAACGATCTTTGCCATATGATGCTACCGGCGAGTATTTTCGCGGAACTCTAATGAATTATTCTTTGGGCGGGGCGTTTAACAGCCGGATTAATCTCAACTTGAGAGAAGACAAGGGCTATTCTTATGGCGCGCGATCTTTCTTTAGCGGTCAGGAAACCCGTGGGTTTTACCGCGCGGGGGCTGGTGTTCGAACAGATTCAACGGCGGCGTCCGTTACGGAATTTGTTAAAGAAATCTCTCAGTTTTATCAAAGCGGCATCACCGAAGAAGAACTTCAGTTCACCAAAAACGCTATCGGGCAAAGGGATGCCAGGTCCTATGAGACGCCGCGCCAGAAACTCGGCTTTTTATCGACTATGATGACCTATGATCTAGATCCGTCTTTTAGCGATCAGCAAAACGATATTCTGCAAGGCATGAGCAAATCTGAAATAGATGCCTTGGCGGCAAAACATTTGAACATAGAAGATATGATCATGGTGATTGTTGGCGATAAAGAAGTCGTTTTTGACGAAGTCAAAGCTCTAGGCTTCCCGATTGTAGAACTGGATGAGGATGGTAACCCAATCTAGGCTGGACATAAATGAACGGATATTCATTCCGTTAAGAGAAATAGAATTTTCCGCCATCCGGGCCTCTGGTCCGGGCGGACAGCACGTAAACAAGACCAGCAACGCAGTCGAACTTCGATTTTCAGTCGCGAAGTCTTCCTTGCCGGAAATCATTAAATCAAGACTATTTGCCATTTCGGATCGCAGGCTCAATGCGGCGGGTGTTATCGTGATAAAATCCGGAGGACATAAATCACAAAAGCGCAATAAGGATGAAGCGCTCGATCGGTTGCGCCAGATGATTTTAAAGGCCACAATCGTGCCGAAAAAACGCCATCCAACAAGGCCCAGCCGCTCATCGGTCAAAAAACGGCTGGATTCTAAAGCCAAGCGCGGCGCTATCAAGTCGAGCCGCGGCAAAGTTAGTAGGGGTGATGAATAAAGGCTTGAAGCCAAGGCCCAATTCAGTTATGGACGCGCCGAATTACCCGCCCGAGCCGAATTACGAGCTGTCTCGGGCTCTTTTATTATAAATTTGGAGGCCCCGATGGCTGTCCCTAAGAGTAAAATTTCAAATTCAAGACGCGGCATGCGCCGCGCGCATGATCGCCTGAAAGCCACAAATTATGTGGAAGATCAGGATAGTGGAGAGCTGCGTCGTCAGCATCACATTGATCTGAAAACCGGCATGTACAAAGGCCGTCAGGTCCTGCCTCCTAAAGATTAGTCTTATTTCAACATCCTTAGTTTAAGGAAGCCCCCATGGTAGAAATCGAAGAAATTTTCGCCAGGGAAATCCTGGATAGTCGCGGCAACCCAACACTCGAAGTTGACGTTTCCCTAAGTGACGGAGCCTTTGGCCGTGCCGCTGTACCGAGCGGAGCCTCAACCGGAGCCTATGAAGCTGTTGAGCTTCGCGATGGTGACAAACAGCGTTATCTCGGCAAGGGCGTGCTAAAAGCGGTCTCCAACGTCAATACAATTTTAGCCGATGAGCTTTTTGGTCTCGATGCTGAAAATCAGCGCGGCATCGACCAACTTATGATTGGCCTAGACGGAACTGAAAACAAGGCGAAGCTGGGCGCCAATGCTATACTCGGCGTTTCTTTGGCGTTAGCCAAGGCTGTTGCAAATTCCCAGCAGGTCCCACTTTACCGTTATATCGGCGGCACGCACGCCCATATCCTGCCGGTTCCTATGATGAATATCATCAATGGCGGCGAGCATGCGGACAATCCTATCGATGTTCAGGAATTTATGATCATGCCGGTCGGAGCTGAGCGCTTTTCTGAGGCCCTACGCATGGGCGCGGAAGTTTTCCATAATCTGAAGAAAAAGCTCAAAGCTGACGGTCTAAACACCAATGTAGGCGATGAGGGCGGGTTTGCGCCGAATATCGCCTCATCGGCCGCCGCGCTCGATTATATAATGAGCGCCATCGAAGCCGCCGGCTATAAGCCGGGCGAAGATATCTATCTGGCGCTCGATGTGGCTTCAACCGAGTTCCACAAAAACGGCAAATATAATCTGGCAGGAGAGGGCAAAGTTTTGGATAGCGGCGGATTTGTCGATTACCTCGAAGACCTCGCAAACAAGTACCCGATTATTTCCATCGAAGACGGTATGGATGAAGATGACTGGGATGGCTG
>CAYQNQ010000186.1:0-5139 GCA_964418815.1 uncultured Hellea sp. | reverse complement strand
ATTGCGGTTGCTGCGACCGCTGTAAGAAGCTTGAGCTTCATGATTTTTCCTCCGACAACGGCATGAACGCCGCAATTTTTAGTTTACGTAAACAATTTGTTGTGACCCGTCATTCCTGTAATCAACGAACACATATTTTGGTCGGTACACGATTTGTACCGCTTTGACCACATAGGATTTTGAATTTTCTCACTTTTTTCGGAGTTTTTTTGCAAAAAGTTGCCAAAATACATCACATAGCTGTTCAATGAGGATTGACTAAAAGTTCTATAAAAAAGGACGGAAAAGTGGTGAGCCCGCACGGACTCGAACCGTGGACATCCTCATTAAAAGTGAGGCGCTCTACCAACTGAGCTACGGGCTCCCTTCAAGGAGCGCGGAACCTAGTGTCGAGATGCGCCATGGTCAAGTCTAAAATTTGCCGACTTTTATTGTTAGTTTTTCCCATATCCGGCCTTAAATTCTTGCCTGAAATCAGCAAACTTTCCGGCTTCTATTTTTACTCTGATACGGCGCATCAAATCCTGAAAATAAGCGATATTGTGCCATGACAGGACCATGGAACCCAGCAATTCACCGCTTCTTACCAAATGATGGATATAAGCTTTAGAATAATCCTGACTGGCAGCACAATCAATCAGAGGGTCTAAAGGCGCGTCATCTTCGGAAAACCTGGCATTCTTGATATTGTAAGGCCCTGTATCCGACCAGACCTGTCCATGCCGTCCCGAGCGGGTGGGAATAACACAATCAAACATGTCGACCCCGCGAAAAACAGCCTCCACCAGGTCAATGGGTTTACCAACCCCCATGAGATAGCGCGGACGGGCTTCAGGAAGATGAGGAACTGTAACTTCCAAAGTTTCGCACATTTTTTCATGCCCCTCACCGACGGCGAGTCCCCCAATTGCAAAGCCGCCAAAACCGCCGTTTTGGCTCATTTCGACGCTCGCTTTCGCGCTTTTTTCCCTGAGCCTGGGAAATGTAGAGCCCTGAACAATAGCAAATAGTGTTTGCCGGTCTCTGTCCCCAAATGCCTTTAGAGAGCGCTCCCCCCAGCGAAGGGACATCTCCATAGAAGCCTCCGCACGTTCAAATGTGGACGGGTACTCCGTACATTCATCAAACTGCATGGAAATGTCAGAACCTAAAAGACCAGCCTGGATTTCAATAGACCGCTCCGGCGTCAAAATGTGTTTAGACCCATCGATGTGGCTCTGAAATGTGACACCCTGTTCTGAAACCTTGCGAAGTTTGGATAATGACCAGACTTGAAACCCGCCAGAGTCCGTCAGGATAGGCCCGGTCCACCCGGAAAACTTGTGAAGTCCTCCGAGGGATTTCACCCGTTCAGCGCCGGGTCTTAACATCAAATGATACGTATTACCCAAAATTATGTCCGAACCAGCCGACCGAACTTGGTCCATATAGAGGCCTTTGACGGTCCCAGCCGTTCCAACAGGCATAAATGCAGGTGTTCGTATGTCCCCCCTTGAAGTTTCCAGAACACCTGCTCTGGATTTTCCGTCTTTTGCCAGAATTTTGAATGGAAAATTGGCCAATTATTTTCTCCGCCAGATCAGGCTGGAGTCCCCATATGAATAAAACCTGTATCCGACTCTTATAGCATGTCGATAAGCGTCTTGCATCCGTTCAGTCCCTGCCATCGCGCAAACCAGCATAAAAAGCGTTGACTTTGGCAGGTGAAAATTTGTCATCAAACCATCCACGATTTTAAAATTATAACCGGGCGTAATAAAAATCTTGGTCTCGTTATTTCCTGCAACTAAACTTCCGTTCGCGGACGCACTTTCCAAGGCGCGCAGTGACGTCGTTCCAACGGCAATAATTCGGCGGCCTGAGCGCTTTGCCTGATTAATCTGATCACGGGTTTGGGCATTAATACTGAACCATTCCGAGTGCATTTTATGATCTCGGACGTTATCTGCCTTTACCGGCAAAAAAGTTCCGGCGCCAACATGCAGCGTAATCTTGGCAATTTCGATACCTTTATCGACCAGATTTCCAAGTAGTCTATCCGTAAAATGAAGTCCTGCAGTCGGGGCTGCAACTGAACCCGGACGGGCGGCGTACAAAGTCTGATAATCAAAGATATCCTGCCCATCAACCGGCCTTTGGCGGGCAATATAAGGAGGTAACGGCGGACTTCCATGTTTCGCGAAAGACGCATTCAAATCAGCGCCGGTAAGATTGAATTCGAGGGCTACCTCGCCGCCATCTTGCTTCTCAAGCACCTTCGCTTCAAGATCTGGCGCGAAATAGATGATATCACCTTGTCTAAGGCGTTTGGCCGGCCGAACAAAGGCGCGCCAGCCATTTTCACTCAGTTTTTGATGGAGATTAACAGAGATTGAAACATCTCCGCCGCCGCCGACCGGCCGGGCCTTCCGAATAGCCTTGAGAGCGGCCGGAATAACTTTGGTCTCATTTAAAACGAGGACATCACCCGCACCAAGGCGTTCGCTCAGATCACGGACGTGCCTATCAGATAGATGCCCCTGGGCACTGATTTCCAAAAGGCGAGCGGAGTCTCTGGGTGAAGCTGGCCTTAAGGCGATAGCTTCATCCGGTAGATCAAAATCAAACGCCGCCAGTTTCATGGCGGCGCTTCTAGACTTTAGCGATTATAATTCAAGGAATATCGCTAGCTGACAACAGCTTTTACAATTTTTCCAGGATATCTCGGCGGCTCACCTTTGGGTAAGGCGTCAACCATATCCATCCCACTCTCCACAATACCCCAGACGGAATATTGGCCGTCTAAAAAAGTTGCATCGTCAAAACAGATAAAAAATTGGGAACTGGCAGAATTTGGATTTTGAGATCGCGCCATAGAGCAGACTCCACGCACATGGGGCTCTTGTGAAAACTCTCCAGGGATCTTTGCATCTGCACCGCCCATACCTGTTCCGTTGGGACAGCCGCCTTGCGCCATAAAACCGTCGAGGACACGATGAAACGTCAATCCGTCATAGAATCCCTCGCCTACCAATCTCGTGATTTGAGCGCAGTGCGCCGGGGCAAGATCTGGGCGCAGCTTGATAACAACATCACCCGTTTGTCCGGTTTGCGTATCTAGTGTCAAAGTCAGTTTTTCAGCCATTTTTGTTCCTATTTTTTTAAACGAGAAGGTATCTGGATTTTACAAATTTTAGGTCGTCGACCATTTTGTTTTTTAAGCCAGTCTGTATAATTCAAAATATCATCAGTATCGGTTCGCATTACTTGGATAGGTAGTCGCTCTGATTCTGGAATATCCGACGCCAGCCGCACTTTCACCATTGAATCCGGCGTGAAACCGACCTCCCCGACAACACCAATTTTAATTTTGGTCAAAACCTCGTGGCCATAAATAGTTGCGCCCCAAATAGAGTATTCAGAATCCAGTGACCTATATTCGTCCCGCATCAGAAAAAACTGCGAATTCGCAGAGTTCGGTATCTGGGTTCGAGCCATGGAAGCGACGCCTTTGCAATGCAAACCATAGGAATTTATTTGGCCTTTTTTGGTCATAAATAAAGTATCATCTGAAGGAGTAGCCACCGGCAGAGCTTTGTAAAACCCGGTAATCGCATTATTCCCGTTGAGCTTACTTTTCATGTCGCCCATCAATTTAACCGGCATTTTTGCGATATTTCGAGAAAATGCGAATTCTGCTTCCAGATCAGCATAGGGAGAATCCCCTGTTCCATCGCCGTTCGGGTCTCCGGTTTGATTCATAAACCCATCGATAACACGGTGAAACAAGACTCCATCGTAAAAACCTTCTTTCGTCAGTTTCTTAATCCGCTGCACATGGATAGGCGCAATTTCGGGATATAATTCAACGACAATTCGGCCGTGCACCGTGTCAATATATAGGGTGTTTTGCGGATCAGGCTCGCGCCACGCGGAATCCGGTGCGGTAAAAGCCGGTAGAACTTTTGAGACCTGCTCGACCACCGCCGAAACCTCAGGACCAGGATTGGTCGTTTGGACCTGAGCCTCTTTAATTACTTCGCTTTCTACGCTGCCTTCTTCTTGAGCGCAGGCAGACTGGAATAGTGTCACTGAACAGATGAGTGACAATAAGAATTTTTTTGTCATGTGAATTTATCCTTGAGTCTGAGTTCGACCTCCGGAGTTACAAACTGGGAAACATCGCCTCCAAGCCGGGCGATTTCCTTGACAAGGCGAGAGGCAATAGTCTGAAATTGTGGGTCTGCCATAAGGAATACAGTTTCTATATCCGGGTTTAATCGATCATTCATTCCGGCCATTTGAAATTCGTATTCGAAATCCGAAACAGCCCGTAGGCCGCGGACTATCATGGTCGCCCCGCATTGTTCAACAAAGTGAATCAGTAAACCTTCAAAAGGAAGCACCTCAACGTCGATACGTTTTCGGAAAGGCGCGACGACATGTTCAACCATTTCCACGCGTTCATCGAGGACAAAAAGCGGGTTTTTGTCCCTGTTTATAGCAACCGCCACAATCAGCTTGTCGCATAGACGGCTGGCGCGTTTCATGATGTCTAAATGCCCCAATGTCATAGGGTCAAATGTTCCGGGGTAAAGGGCTACACGTTGGCTCATTCAACGCTTATAGCGCCGCGAACAGGCTTCGCAATACAGAAAGAAAATAAAAAAGCCGCCCCAAAGGGCGGCTTAAATTCAGTGTTACATTTAAGCCTAGTTACAGGCGAACATGTAGTTACCGCATGTCTTCATGAAGTGAACAACGGAACCGTTAGCACTCTGAATGCGGAAGGCCTGGCGATCGCGATCGCTGACTGGCAGGACCGAATACTCGTAGTGGTGAGCTTCGCCCAGGCCCAGAAGACCGGTTGTCCCGACTGGCAAAGTTTCTTCCGAGAACATGAACTCATTCGCGTCTTTGAAACCATTTGAATAGCCCATAGACTTGAACAGATAGTTCAAATAAGCGCGATCTGATGCGTTGGCCGCATAACGGGCTTGCAGTTTGTTGTAGAACTCCGTTGGCGTCAGACCATGCGAGTCGCCGAATTCAGGCAATGTACCCAGACGGTCAATGCTCTTCGGTGCTGTCCCAACGGGCACGTTAAAGATTGCAACATTATTCGGGCCGCAATTATTATACTGCGCAACTGGTGTGACG
>CAYQNQ010000185.1:0-5190 GCA_964418815.1 uncultured Hellea sp. | reverse complement strand
CGTGTTGTTGTTACGCCGCCCGGCAGGGACGGGAAAGTCAATCCGGCCATTTTAGCGGCGGCCTGGCTCTGCGGCGCGACGGATGTGTTTGCCTGCGGCGGGGCCCAGGCCATTGCCGCGCTCGCTCACGGGACCGAGACCATCCCTAAATGCGATAAAATTTTCGGGCCCGGTAATGCTTATGTGGCGGCGGCTAAGGCAAAAGCGGCGCAAATCCCCGGCGGCCCGGCCATAGATTTGCCAGCGGGCCCGTCCGAGGCCATGGTTGTGGCGGACGGATCGTCCAATCCGGTCTTTGTCGCCTCTGACCTGCTCTCGCAGGCCGAACATGATACGCTGGCGCAAGTGGTTTGCGTGGCCAGTGATAAAGACACGGCGGAGCGCACGGCCCGTGAAGTTGACCGCCAGCTGGAGACGCTGCCCCGTGCGGATATCGCCCGCGCCGCTATGGCGGGCTCCCGGATGATTATCGCCAGCGGCCCCAAAGATGTTCAGGACATTATCGAAGACTACGCGCCGGAACACGTCATCTTGCAAAACGCCGACGCCGAAGCCCTAGCCGAAACCATCGTCAATGCCGGGTCGGTCTTTATCGGGCCGTGGACGCCGGAAAGCGTAGGCGACTATGCCAGCGGCACCAACCACACTCTGCCGACCTTTGGCGCGGCGCGCAATTATAGCGGCGTCACTCTGGAGAGCTATTTCAAATATGTCTCTTTCCAAAAGCTGACCGAAGACGGCCTTCGGGCGCTGGGTCCCACGGTCGAAATTCTGGCCGAGATGGAAGGGCTCGACGCCCATAAGCGGGCCGTGACCTATAGATTGGAGGCGCTGAATGAAAAATGATTTTGCCAAAGATGATTTCAATTGGGCCAATGCCATCGCCCGGCCGGTGATTGCCGGATTTAAAGCCTATAGCGCCCGCGGCGCGTCTACTAATGCCCTGCACATGGACGCCAATGAAAGCCCGTGGTCACCGCCGCCGGCCGGCCCGCGCGAAGCGGACTATAACCGCTATCCGGCGCAGCAGCCGCCCGCGCTCATGACCCGCTTGTCGTCGCTTTACGGCGTGGCTGCCGAGAGCATCATGCTTGGCCGCGGCGCCGATGAGGCCATCGACGTCTTACTGCGCACATTTTGCGAAGCCGGCCCGGAAAACATCAGGGACAATGTCCTTATTTGTCCGCCGAGCTTTGGCTATTTTGATGTGGCCGCGCAGGTTCAGGGCGCCGGGATTGTTAAGGTGCCGCTTAAAAACAACTTTGCGCTCGATGAAGCCGCCGTAAAAAAAGCTATGAAAGCAAACGACATCAAAGTCGTCATGCTGTGCTCGCCCAATAATCCCACCGGAAATTCCGTGGGCCGCGATTTTGTCAAAGCGCTTTGCGCCGAAAACCCCGACACGCTCATTCTTGTGGACGAAGCTTATGTGGAGTTTTCAGATAATGGCTCTCTCGCGGACTTGTTGCCGGAGCATAGAAATCTAGTGCTGACCCGCACGCTGTCCAAAGCCTACGGGCTTGCCGGCGTTCGGGCCGGCGTTGCTTTGGCCAATCCGGAAGTTATCAATCTCATGCTCAAAGTTTTGCCGCCTTATCCGGTGCCCCGCCCGGTGGAGCAGGCCATCACCAAGGCTTTGGCCCCGTCAGCCATGGCCGTCCACGATAGCCGTATGCAAATCTGGAAAGAAGAGCGGTCGCGTCTCTTATCCGAACTGCCAAAAACGGAGCTCATCGAAAAAGTCTATCTGACCGATGCCAATTTCATTCTCTTAAAAGCGGCTGATGAGAAGAAACTGCTGGCGGCGCTTTCGCGCTTCAATATTAAAATCCGGGATTTCCGCTCCAAAATCCCGGAACACTTTCGCATCTCTGTGGGCACGCCCGAAGAAAATAATCTGCTATTACAGGCGCTGGGTATTACGTCCTCCGAGTCCAAGAACGAGCGCATCGCAGAAGAGTTTCGCACCACCAAGGAAACGGATATTTCCATCCGGGTTAATCTGGACGACCCGTCCCAGACCAAAATCGAAACCGGACTCGGGTTTTTCGATCACATGCTGGAACAGATTTCCAAACATAGCGGCATGGGCCTGACCCTGAAATGCGATGGGGATCTGCATATCGACAGTCACCACTCCGTTGAGGACACGGCGCTGGCCTTTGGCGCGGCCCTTAAAAAGGCGCTGGGCAATAAGGCGGGTATTGGCCGCTACGGCTTTGTCATGCCTATGGACGAGACTCAGGCCAGAGTGGCCATTGATTTATCAGGACGTCCGGCCTTCGTCTTTAACGGTGAGTTCCCGTCAGAATCTGTCGGCGAGTTCGCCGCCGAAATGTGCCCGCACTTTTTCCTGTCATTGTCTCAGGCCCTGGGCGCGTCCATCCAAATCGATGTCAAAGGTGATAACACCCACCACATGATCGAAGCCTGCTTTAAAGGTGTCGGCCGGGCTTTGCGCCCTGCTATATCCCGCGGACCGACCACTGATATTCCGTCGACCAAGGGCGTCATATAAATGAGTCTTGTGATCATCGATACGGGCTGCGCTAATCTCTCCAGCGTGAAATTTGCCTTTGAGCGGCTCGGCGCCTCGCCGGTTATTTCCGACGACGCCATGACCATTGCCACGGCGAAACGATTGGTTCTGCCCGGTGTTGGCGCAGCCCCCTTTGCCATGGATAATATTCGCCGCAAGGATTTGGGTCTGGTTCTTAGCGAGGTGAAACAGCCTCTGCTCGGAATATGTCTCGGCATGCAGCTCTTGTTTGATACGCTGGAGGAAGGTGGAAAGGTCATTGACGGCCTGGGCCTAATCCCCGGCCATGTGGGCCGGCTGAAAACCCGCGACCTGCCATCGCCTCATATGGGCTGGAACCAGCTACATCCGCTGACAAATTTCCCGCTGCTTAATAATATTGAAACCGGCGACTATGCCTATTTCGTCCACTCCTACGGCGCGCCCCTGTCCAATTACACCATGGCCGCCTGTGACTATGGCAGTCCGTTCACGGCTATTGTCCGCAAGGATAATGTCATGGGGTGCCAGTTTCACCCGGAGCGGTCGAGCCGGGTCGGCGCGCAGATTTTGAAAAACTTTCTGGAATTGGAATCATGACCGCAATCTTCCCGGCAATCGACCTCATGGACGGCGGCTGTGTCCGCTTATTCAAAGGGGATTTCAATCAGCGCACGGATTACGCTGCCGATCCAGTTGACGTAGCCAAATCATTCAAAGCGGCCGGGGCTGAGTGGCTGCACGTGGTCGATCTGGACGGCGCCAAAAACGCACAGGCTGAACAAAGTCAGCTGATTGTGCAAATCGCCCGCGAGTCCGGCCTCAAGGTTCAGACCGGCGGCGGCATCAGAGAGCGCTATCAGGTCGACCGGCTTCTGAAAGGCGGCATAGAGCGTGTAGTCATCGGATCCTTGGCCCTTAAAGAACCCATTCTGGTGCGCCGCTGGATCGAAGATCTCGGCCCGGACAAAATCGTTTTGGCGCTGGATGTAAAACTGGACGCTGAAGGCGTGCCTTTTCCGACCTCCCATGGCTGGAAAGAGACGGGCGAGAAAAGCCTCTGGCAGCTTCTCAACGAATATGAGCCGTCCGGCCTGAAAACTATCCTCGTCACCGACATCGACAAAGACGGTGTTTTGCAGGGCTCCAATGTAGATCTCTATAAGGCTATAGGCGAACACTATCCAAAACTGGATCTGATAACGTCGGGCGGTGTTGGAACGCTGGGGGATGTCAAAGCGTTGAAGGACTTAAACCCCCACGGCATTATTATCGGCAAGGCGCTTTACGAAAATAAGTTCACCGTCGATGAGGCTATCGCGTGTTAGCAAGACGGATTATACCCTGTCTGGATGTGCGAGATGGCCGCGTGGTCAAAGGCGTGCAGTTTCGCAACCACGAAGATGTGGGCGACATTCTCGAACTGGCCATGCGCTACAGGGACGAAGGCGCCGATGAACTGGTGTTTTACGACATCACCGCCAGTGTCGATGACCGCACGGTCAGCCCCGAATGGATCAGCCTGATTTCCTCTGAAATAGACATTCCCTTTTGTGTGGCCGGGGGCATAGATAGCGTTGAGGCGGCGGGCGCGCGGCTCTCAGCGGGCGCCGATAAAATCTCCGTCAATTCCCCGGCTCTGGCGCGGCCCGAATTGGTCGATGAACTTGTCGGCGCCTTTGGCACCCAGTGTATCGTGGTCGGCATTGACAGTTTTCAGGACACCCAAAACGGAAAGAGTATTTACCGGGTCAAATCCCATACGGGCGACCCGGATAAAATGCGCGAGACCGGACGCGAAATGATTGACTGGGCCAAAGAGGTCATCGACCGGGGCTGCGGCGAAATCGTGCTCAATTGCATGAACCAGGACGGGGTGCGCCAAGGCTATGATATCCCCCAGCTCAAGGCCCTGCGCAAAGTCTGCCCGGTGCCGCTCATAGCTTCCGGCGGGGCAGGGGAAGTCTCCCACTTCAAACATGTGTTCCAGAAGGCGAATGTGGACGGGGCGCTGGCAGCCAGCGTGTTTCACAAATCCATCATTGCCATACCGGACCTCAAGCGCGCCCTCAAAGATGACGGCATAGAGATAAGACTATGATTAATCTGGATGAAATCGATTTTGAAAAAGGCGGCGGCCTTGTCCCCGCCATTGTGCAGGACGCGGCGTCGGGCACCGTGCTCATGCTCGGCTATATGAACAAAGCGGCGGCGGAAAAAACTATAGAGCTTGGCAAGGTCACCTTTTTCTCCCGCAGTAAAAATCGTCTCTGGACCAAGGGCGAGACCTCGGAAAACTTTCTGGAACTGGTAGATATGAAAGCCGATTGCGACTCGGACGCGCTTTTGGTTACGGCCCATCCGAAAGGCCCGACCTGTCACCTCGGTACGCAAAGCTGTTTTGGCGATGAAGCCGGATCTGATCTGGCCTTTTTATCCTATCTGGAAACTTTGATTCAGGGCCGCAAAACCGCCGACCCGGACAGCTCCTATACGGCCAGGCTCCTGCAGGGACCTCTTCGTAAGGCGGCGCAAAAAATCGGCGAAGAAGGCGTGGAAACAGCTCTCGCCGCCGTCGATGAAGACGACGCCGCGCTCAAAGGCGAAGCGGCCGATCTCCTCTATCATCTCATGGTGGTACTGCGCGCCCGGGATATTTCTTTGGGTGATGT
>CAYQNQ010000184.1:0-5221 GCA_964418815.1 uncultured Hellea sp. | reverse complement strand
GAATAACGTGCGTCACTTCCATATGGTGGTCATCCACCACGACGGCGAGCATATATGTGGGCGTACCGTCCGCGCGCAGCAGAACAAGATCATCAAACTGATCATTGTTCCAGATTATCGCGCCTTGGACGTGATCATTGATGCGGGTTTGACCTTCGGGGACTTTAAAGCGAATTGTGAAGGGCGCGCCGGCCGGCTCGGCTTTATCGCCGTCCCGCCAAGGGGAGCGCAGGGCAATGCCTTCCGCTCTGGCTTTCTGCCGCATTTCTTCCAGTTCTTCACGGGAACAATAGCAGCGATAAGCGTGACCTTTATCGAGCAAAGCCTGAGCGGCGGCCACATGGTTATCCATATTCCGGCTCTGATAAATAATCTCGCCGTCATGCTGAAGGCCGAGCCATGCCATGCCGTCCAGAATAGCCTGAGTCGCTTCGGGCGTAGAGCGCTCTCTGTCTGTGTCCTCAATGCGCAGACGAAACTCTCCGCCTGTTTTACGGGCATAGAGCCAGCAAAACAGAGCTGTACGGGCGCCGCCAATGTGCAAATAGCCCGTCGGAGAGGGAGCGAAACGTGTAACGACTTTAGCCGTGGTCATAGGGAAGATGGACCTGTAAGGTGATTTGTGCCCTATTTATGAGGCGCGCCGAAAAATAACAAGGATTTTCCGAACATCCGGTGGGGGATTAGAATTAATATTCAAAATCAAATTTGGCTTTTGCTGAGTCGTCATTTTGAATTTGCGATTATCGCTATGGCGATGGGCATAGGGATTTATTTTGCAATGCCCGTTGAGCCTTCAGCTCGGGATATCCTGGTTTTTTTGGCTATTATTTCTGCTCTATCATTTTTAGGCCTGAGGCGCTTTCAAAACAGGCTGATGATTGTATTCCTGCTTGTATTCTTTGCCTTGGGGTTTGCCAGAAGCGTTTGGCATACAAGTGCCTCTGCAAGGCCTATACTGCCGGATTATGAAAGGGTTTACGAGGTTAGCGGGCGTATAAAAGCCGTCGAAAAATCAGGGCCAAGACTGCGCTGGGTGATTGATGTCCACGCTCTCGGCAGGCTTTCGCCGGATGAACTTCCAGAGAAAGTCCGTGTTACCACATATGATAAAACTCTGTCGGTCGGAGATAGGGTCAAATTTCGGGCGCAGCTGAAAGCGCCTCCGCAGCCGGTTATTCCCGGCGGATATAACCCGGCCTTTCGCGCCTATTTTGACAAGGTTGGCGGCTATGGGTTTATGCTCTCAAAACCTGAAAAAATTGACCTTAAACCCGCATCCTTGCGAGAGAAAGTTTCCATTCGGATTGCCCGGTTTCGATATGGCATGGCCCGGCGGATATTAGACAAAGCTCCAGAGGCGACGGCCGGCCTGCAAGTGGCGCTGCTGACAGGTATCAGGACTTGGGTCCCGGATGATCACACCGAAGCCCTGCGAACTGCCGGGCTCGCCCATATTCTCGCCATATCCGGCCTTCATATGGGCCTTGTGGCGGGCGGTATCTATTCGTTGGCCCTGTTTTTTCTGGTTCGAATAGAGCGTCTTGCGCGGCGACTGGATGTACGAAAAATTGCGGCGGTTATCGGTTTGATGACGGCGACTTTCTATCTTGTGCTCTCGGGCGCGAGCGTGGCCACGCAGCGGGCCTTCATCATGGCCAGCATTGTTTTTATCGCTCTCATATTGGACCGGCAGGCGATTTCCATCCGCTCGGTTGCCGTAGCGGCATTTATCACGCTTTGGCTCCATCCAGAGGCCTTGGTTTCGCCGGGGTTTCAAATGTCCTTTTCAGCGGTGACAGCGCTGGTCGTGGTTTACCGGGCGCTGGAAAGACGCCGTGTCTATGGCGGTAGGCCTGGATGGCCGGGACGAGCCTGGAATAACTTCAAGGCGCTGAGTATTACCAGTCTGGTAGCAGGCACGGCGACTTCCGGTTTTGCTGTTTTTCATTTTAACCGCATCGCCACTTACGGGTTTTTTGCCAATCTTCTGGCCATGCCGTTTTTTACCTTCTGGGTTATGCCTGTCGGGCTTGTCGTCTATGCGGCCATGCCCTTTGGCCTTGAAGCTGGACCTCTTTGGTTGATGGGCAAGGGCATATCCATAATTTTGGTCATTTCAGAATGGGTTGCGGGCTGGCCGGGCGCGCTTAAATTTATGGCATCTGGACCATTTTGGGTGATGGGCGTATTTGGGCTGGGTTTTACAGGGCTCTGCATTGGTTCAAAACGCGTTCGGTACGTATCCACGACCGCGATGATTATTTGCTGCGCCAGCCTGCTCACGCGGGGACAGCCCGATCTGCGAATATCGTCTTCCGGTGCTCTGGCGTTCTGGTCATCAGACGGTGGGCCCGTGCTTTATGTAGACCGCAAAAATACTGACCGATATGGCCGTCAGGAATTTCTTGAAGCCATGGGCGTGGAAACGGCCATGGTCCGGGGCTTTGACGGCGAAATCGGAAAGTGTGACGCTCAGGCCTGCTTGGTTGGTTTCAAAGATCAAACCATTTTGGTTGTTTCCGACCCTAGCGAACTTATGGAAGATTGCCGGTTGGCGGATATGGTCATCGTGCCCAAAAGGACACTCGGTAAACGCGCTCGGCGCTTTTGTGATCGTCCTCTAATCGATGCCGGTGATCTGAAACGACTTGGGGCGCACAGTGTCACTTTGGCGGGAGAACAAAGCCTCAAAATCCGGACCGCCCGCAAAGCCGGTTCTTCCCGACCCTGGCATTGATAGGGTAATTTTGTCGTCTAAGTCTGCTTGATTTAGGGCTATTTTTATAACGACTTTGCCGCACCTTTAGGTTAGTGAAGTTTCATGAGTAAGTTTTTGATGCTCTTAAACAAAGCCTTTCTGGTGGTGACAGGTTTTATTGCCCTATTTATCGCCAGCGCTTTCACCTTTTCCTGGTGGGCCCTGCCTGTGGAGGCGGCGAGCTGCCAGAATAAAACCACGATTTATCTCCAGCATAGTCTGGTTCATGCGGACTTCGCTATTCCGACCAGCAAGCTATCAATTGAGACTCGGGACGAGATCATTTTGCCGGAGCGCCCCGGCTATGGCGACGCGGCTTTTACCGTCTTTGGACTGGGGGACCGGGATATTTACATCAATACGCCGGTCTGGGCCGATCTCAAGGCGCGCTATGCGGCCAAGGCTTTGTTTCTGCCCAGCGACCGCGCCGTGCATGTTGAGCCGGCTTACGGGGTCTATGAGAGCTGGATTCCGCTGGAAATTTGTGACCATCAGCTGAGCGCTATCGAAGATTATATTCGGGCCAGTTTTTCGCGGGACACCAAGGGAAATATAAAGGAGATGAGTGGTCTTAGCTATACGGGCTATGACAAATTCTATGAAGCGGACGGTGTCTACACTATGTTCAATAGCTGTAATAACTGGGTGAACGGCGCGCTGAAGGCGGCGGATATCAAGGCGCCGATCTGGTCTCCGTTTTCGCAAGGTATTATCTATCACGCCCGGCGGCATAAGTCTCCCGTGGATCCTGAGCTTGCGTTACAGCTGGACGTTGAATAGGAGAAAACATGCGCAAAAAACTAGTTACCGCTCTAACCATGGCAGCGCTTTTTGGGTTTACGGCCTGTCAGCAGGACGCCGTTGAAAGTACTGAGGAAGAGCAGACGGAAATTAGCGCTATGATGGAGGCTTTTGATCGCGCATTGAATACAGCCCGGGAGACGAAGGGCGACGGAAATCCAGCATTTTGGAAATTGGCGGATGCGGATACGACCATTTATCTCTACGGTACGTTTCACCTTTTACCGCCCTCCACGCAATGGCAGACGCCGGAGTTTTTGAACGCGCTCAACAGCTCCGACACAGTCTATTTCGAGATTGATTTAGAGGATGAAAATCTGGAGGCCATTCAGCAGATAATTATTCAAGACGCCATGTTTAAAGGGGGGGAGACTTTAAACGACGTCATGACCGAGTCTCAACGAAAGAAATTTGCTAAGCTGGCCAAGGCCGACAATCTTTCCGTTGAAAACCTTCAATACCTGAAACCCTGGTTTTTGAGTATGCAGTTGCAGGTTAATTCGATTACGCAAGCCGGATACGACGCCGAAAAAGGGGTCGAGATGGTTATTGGCGATTTAGTCGAGGCCAGCGACGTAAAGTTTGGCAGTCTTGAGACCATAGAAGACCAGATTACCGCCATGAAGGCCGGAACTATGGAAGAACAGATCGAGGTGTTATTGTTCAGTATGGAATTCGAAGATCAAATGATTGATGGAACCAATGTGTTGATGGAAGAGTGGGCAGATGGGGATATAGCAGGACTAACCGCACTCATTGACGACCCCGAACTTTCGGGGTCTCAGGAAATGCACGACGCCATGCTCCTTAACCGGAACAGAAAATGGATTCCGGAAATCGAGGCCATTTTAGACGAGCCCGGAACCAAGTTTATTGCGGTCGGGGCCGCTCATCTGATCGGTAAAGACAGCGTCCTCAAAATGCTTGAGAATAAAGGATACGAAATCGAAGTTGTTCAATAATTTCGCTTAGTGATAGCGGCGAACAAGACCCACTAAAATGCCTTGAACTTCGACCCGGTCCGGGCCGAATGTGCGGGTCGGGAAATCTCTATTCTCTGCGATCAAATCAATCTGGCCGCCGGATTTATAGATACGCTTGAGCGTGGCTTCTTCCTGATCCACCAGGGCGACAACGATTTCGTTATTCTTAGCCGTATTCGCCTTGCGGATGATGACCACATCGCCGTCAAGAATGCCGGCCTCAATCATGGATTCGCCTTCCACTTCCAGGGCGAAGTGATCACCCCGTCCGATCATGCCGTTGGGCACAGAAAACATATTGCCGTCCTGCTGAATGGCCTCGATAGGAACACCGGCAGCAATCTTGCCGACCAGAGGAACTTGAACACTGTCATTGGCGGCAACTGGCAGGGGGGCCGCTCCGCCTTCGGTTGGCAGCTTAATCACTTCCAGCGCCCGGGCCTTATTAGGTAGGCGGCGGATAAAGCCGCGCTCTTCGAGAGCGGTGATGAGGCGGTGAATACCGGATTTAGAGGCCAGGCCCAGATGGTCCTTCATTTCGTCATATGAAGGGGGGACGCCGTCCGTTTTGATACGCTTGTCGATGAGCAGGAGCAGGTCCCGTTGTTTTTCTGTCAGCATGAGAACATCCCTTCGGAATCAATTGAACAAAATGGCAACATTTAAATTTGTTCTA
>CAYQNQ010000183.1:0-5240 GCA_964418815.1 uncultured Hellea sp. | reverse complement strand
AGGGCTTAACGAGCCAGTTTCGCCTGTATCTCTGCGTGGCGCGTCCGAGACAAAGGATATCGCGCGAAGCAGATCAAAACCAGAATGCCAAAGAAAAGAGAATTGACCAGTGACACCCAGGCGAGTCCATCGATAAGCTCTTGAGTGACTTCGCTCCGTTCACGCTGCTGCGGGAAATTGATGATCATCAGAGACACAATGGCGATCATTGTGCCGACAGCGAAGGTCATTTTTTGAGCAAATGTAAAGGCGGCAAATAAAACGCCTTCTTGCCGTTTGCCGTTTGCCAACTCCATTTCGTCGGCGACGTCCGCCAGCATGGAATTGGCGACCACAACCATGCCGGTTAAAGACATATAACCAACCGCGCTAAATATGGCGATTATGGTCAATAGGTTTTTGGATCCTATATCGGGAAGCCCGCCCAAGAGGTAAGCGGCATAAGGCAGAACGCCGCAAATAATATAGATGGTCCCGAAAAAGAGTATTGTAGGCTTTTTATCAAACTTGGCGGAGAAATAGGACGCCATCACAACGGCAGGAATAAGCGTCAACAAAGGCGCCATAGCGAGGAGAAACTTTTCGATTTGCGAAAACTGCCAGAGGTAAACCCCTAGATAAAAACTTAGTGCACTGCCGATCCCGTAAAGAATAAGCGCTGCGCCGTAACCCAGACTGGCCCAGACAAATGACGAGAGCCGTGTTGCCTTGCGCATTTCCTTGAATGTGTCCTGCCAGCGGCTGGGATCGCCATGATCCCGCGAATTAAGCTCTTTGACTTTATGCCGTGTGCCGTACACTGCGATGAAAGCGCCTATAGCGCCGACAATGGCAAAAGTGATCCCCATGGGCTTATATCCGGCGGCATTCATCATACCGTCTTCAAAGGCCTCTGTTTGCGGAAGAAAAACCACAAGCCCGAAGAAAAAGACCGAGAGATTAAACAGGTTATTGAAAAATTCACGGACCGAAACAATATTGGTCCGTTCATTGTAATTGGTCGAAATCTCAGCGCCGAGGGAATAATAGGGACCTCCGTAAACGGTCAGGCCAAGCCGAACTGCCAGCAAAAAGAACAACATCCACCAAAACAGGCCAGCCTGGCCAAGCCCGGCCGGGGGCATGAATAATAATGCCAAACACACGGCAGTTGGAATAATGCCCCAGAGCATAAACCTATGTCGCCGCCCCCATTTTTCGGACCGGTAATTGTCGGATATCTGTCCCATAATCGGATCGGAAAACGCGTCGACAACAAGCGCGATGATGACGGCGGCTAAAACGCTCCAATAGGATACACCAAGCACATTGGAAAAATAGAAAAAGAAGAAAAAATGGAACAGCATGTTTTTCACGGATAGCAGGCTGTGCCCCATGCCGTAGGCCGTTTTCGTTCCTAGACTGACTTGTCTTTTTGCCATGTTCTCCCCTTGTGGATTACGATGGCTGAGATTTTCAGATTTCGCAATAAAACAATTCGCTCATACCGCCGCAGGGCGGTATCCACGCTTATATTGAGAACTATGCGGTTTATTTTGCTTGGACCCCGCTCTTCAGCGGAGTGAGCGAATTTATTTTAATTTTTCTTCCCAGCGGGAAACTTGTTTTCGAACGTTTTGAGGCGCGGTGCCGCCATAGGATGTTCGTGACTTGGCTGAGGCCAGGGGCGAGAGCACGGTAAACACGTCATCCGTAATGCGGGCTTCTACGGATTGCATTTCCGATAACGCCAGCGCGTCCAGGGTTTTACCCTGACCTTCGGCCAAAGCGACAATGGTTCCGGTCACATGATGGGCGTCGCGAAACGGCATGTTGAGATTCATGACCAGCCAGTCGGCGAGATCGGTTGCCGTCGAATAGGCGGCGCCTGCCGCCTCGGCGAGGCGTTCCTTATTGGGCTCCATATCGCGGACCATGCCCGCCATGGCGGCGAGACCCAGCGAGAGCGCGTCAAAGGCGTCAAAGACCGGTTCTTTATCTTCCTGCATGTCCTTGGAATAGGCCAGCGGCAGACCTTTCATGACGATGGTTAGCGATGTGAGCGCGCCCATGATCCGGCCAACCTTGGCGCGGATAAGCTCGGCGGCGTCCGGATTTCTTTTTTGCGGCATGATCGAGCTGCCCGTCGTAAAGGCATCGGAGAGTTTGATGAACCCAAACTGCGCCGAGGTCCAGATGACAATTTCTTCGGACAGGCGCGACAAATGGGTCGAGCAGATAGCGGCGACCGACAGAGCTTCAAGCGCGAAATCCCGGGCTGACACCGCGTCCAGTGAATTGGCCAGGGGCCGCTCAAATCCCAGCTCTTTTGACGTCATGTCCCGGTCAATAGGATAAGGCGTACCGGCGAGCGCCGCTGCGCCCAGCGGGCTTTCATTCATACGCGCGCGCGCATCCCGCAGACGGGACCGGTCACGGGCGAACATTTCCAGATAAGCCAGCATGTGATGGCCAAAGGTGACAGGCTGAGCGTTTTGCAAATGCGTAAAGCCGGGCATGATGGTATCCGTATGGTCAGCGGCCTTTTCCAAAAGCGCCGTCATTAGGTCTGTCAATTGCAGATCAAAATTGTCCAGATAATCCCGGACCCAGAGCCGGAAATCCGTGGCGACCTGATCGTTGCGGGAGCGCCCCGTATGCAGCCGTCCGGCGGCTTCGCCGATTTTGTCTTTCAGACGACTTTCAATGTTGAGATGGATGTCTTCGAGCTCATCTGAAAACGGAAACGTGCCCGCTTCGATCTCGGCTTTAATCTCCGAAAGACCGCGCTGAATATCGGCCAGATCTTGGTCCGAAATAATCCCCTGTTTAGCCAGCATGGCCGCATGAGCGAGCGATCCGCGAATATCCTGCTGGGCCATGCGTTGGTCAAACCCGATGGAGACATTAATGGCCTGCATGAGCTCACCCGGTGCGGCGGAAAAGCGCCCGCCCCACATTTTCTGTTTAGCGCTCTTATCCTTCGTGCTATCTGAGCTCATCATGAAAATCCTGTCTCTTACCAACGTCATCAAGCTGATGATCGTCATCGGCGTCATAGCCATATTTGCCGTTGTCGTGCAATCCTGTCAGTCCTCGAATAATGAGGGCATAATACGAGTTTCTGAAAAAACCCTTGATATAGATGAATTTCGAACGGGCTCACTGGAAAAATTAAAAGTGCTTCAAGCGCCGCCGGTTCAGCCCGCTACAAAATTTGTCAATGGAACCGGAAAAACCATGGAGCTCTCGGATTTTAAGGGGCGCTTTGTGCTTCTCAATGTCTGGGCCACATGGTGCGCGCCTTGCGTGATCGAAATGCCGTCCCTCAATGCACTTGCGCAGGAATTTGGCGGGGATGATTTTGCAGTCATTACGATCAGCATGGATCAGACCGACGCCGCGATTGACGGGTTTTTTGAGAAACACAATTTTGGCGCTCTGACCCGCTGGCGCGATTCCGGATTAAATCTGGCATCTAAACTGGGTGCACGCGGCCTGCCCATCACCGTCATTTATAACCCGGAAGGCGACGAGATGGTGCGGGTTTTAGGCGAAGCCGACTGGACAAGCGATGAGGCCAAGGCTTTAATCCGGGAAATTCTGGGACAAGAGTAAATGTCATTTATTAAAAGGCTATTCGCATCAAAATCACGGCCGGTTCATGAGTCGCCGCCGCGGCCACCCTCTAAAGCTGGTCCGGTTCTTGATGTCTTGGATAGTTGTGCCAAGGATTTTACCTTTCCGATGCTGGATAATGGCTATGTCTATTTGGCGGCGACACGATTAAGTGCCTATAAAAGTGAGCGAGACTGGGCGTTAGTCATAGAAATTTTTGGGTTTTCGCCGCGTGCAGGATCTCCGGATCTGACGATCTACACATTTGGGAGCCAATTGAGCAATCGATCGAAGAGCTTTGTCAGCGATGAAGCGCGACAGAAATATTTGACGGCAAATCCAAACAATGAATCCCGTTCCGTTTTTCCAATTGAAAACGATGATTGGCAAGATGCTGAAATTTTGGAATATGCTGTTAGCGAAGCGAGCGTCAATCTACGAGGAACTCGCATCCAGGTACCTGGTAGTCAGATCCTTCGATCGGTGAATATTCATCCGGAAGAAGACCGCCCGCTGACTTTTGAGGTATGCCGCTATCTATCCCATCACCATAGGGACTTGGTTTTGGCAACAGAGGTAGAGCGCCGGCACAATATACCGGCTGAATTGGAACAGGTCTTGTTGCTGGAGGATTGGATACATCCTGATTTGGCCGACGGAGAGCTGCCTGGGCAAAATCTGACGTTCCAGCAAATACAAGATGTTTTGATATCGGGGGAGATCGGAAAATATGAGCCCCCTGAAACAGGAAACACACATTGGAAAAACTGGCCTGAGGGCGGAATTTTATAGGTAGATAAAATGGATCTGGGACTGAAAGATAAACGTGCGCTTGTCACGGGGGCTTCGTCGGGGTTGGGCTTTGCGGTGGCCAAAGAATATCTGCAAGAAGGGGCGCAGGTTGTCATCTGTGCCCGCCGAGAAGCGGTATTGGAAAAGGCCGAGTCGGAACTTTCGAAAATCGGTAAGGTCCATGCTGTCGTCGCTGACCTCAATTCGCCGGAAGGCATCGACCATGTGCTGACCATGGCGGATGCTCATATGGGCGGTGTGGACGTCATGTGTATGAGCACGGGCGGGCCGCCTTCGGGCACATTTGAAACCATCGCGCCGGAGCAATATACGCAGGCCGCCAATGATCTTATTGAAAGTCTTGTGCGTCTGGTCAAAGGGGTCTTGCCCGGCATGACAAAACAGGGCTGGGGGCGGATTATAGCCGTTACATCGGTGACCCAGACGGAACCCATCCCGCACCTTATCCTCTCCAACATTATGCGCCCCGGTATTGCAGGATTGATGAAATCCCTCTCCAATGAATATGCAGCCAAAGGCGTTACCTTTAATTGCCTCATGCCGGGGATTACGGAAACAAACCGTCTCAAGAGTCTGGTGGCGAAAATGGCCGAAGACAAAAACATTAGCTATGACGAGGCTCTGGCCGGCTATTCTACGTCCATTCCGGCGGGACGAATCGGCCAGCCCGAAGAGTTTGCGGCACTCGCGGCTTTTCTCGGGTCAGAGCGCGCCTCTTATATTACGGGGACCAGTATTCCTGTGGACGGCGGCCGGATAAAGCGGATTTAAGCCATGGAAAAATTCTCAACCATTATGCACAGAGCCGCCGGGCGTCACGGCGGCGAAGA
>CAYQNQ010000182.1:0-5249 GCA_964418815.1 uncultured Hellea sp. | reverse complement strand
GGTAAAGTCGAAGCCGGTATCCCTGAAGATGATCCACGAAACCCAGCAACCATTGCTGACAATGTCGGCGATAATGTCGGTGACTGCGCCGGTATGGCCGCTGACCTTTTCGAGACATATGTTGTGACGATCGCGGCCACTATGGTCCTCGGTTCCATTATGTTTGGAACGGCAGGGACGCTAGCGCTATATCCTATGGCTATTGCCGCGGCTTGTATTGTGACTTCGATTATCGGCACTTACTTTGTACGTCTTTCCAAGGGGTCTACCAATGTTATGGGCGCCTTGTATAAGGGACTTATCGCCACTGGCGTTTTATCTGCGGCGGCGATCGGCGGCGTAACCCATCAAATGATCGGCTTTGGCGACATTGCTGGCACAGCCATTGGCGGCGAAGCGGCTCTGACGGGTATGAACCTGTTCTACTGTTCTATAATTGGTCTGGTTATTACGGGTGCCATTGTCGTGATCACGGAATATTATACTGGCGTCAATTACCGCCCTGTAAAATCGGTGGCAGCAGCTTCCGAGTCCGGACACGGCACGAACGTTATTCAGGGCCTTGCGGTTTCAATGGAGGCGACAGCTGTTCCTGTTCTGATTATCGTTTTCGGTATTATCGGCACTTTTGCTTTAGCTGGTCTCTACGGCATCGCCATTGCAGTGACAGCCATGCTCGGCGTTGCCGGCATGATCGTTGCGCTCGACGCTTTTGGTCCTGTGACGGATAACGCCGGCGGTATTGCCGAAATGGCAGAACTTGACCCAGAAGTCCGTAACACAACAGACGCGCTTGACGCCGTTGGTAACACCACAAAAGCTGTTACCAAAGGTTATGCGATCGCCTCTGCCGGCCTTGGAGCACTTGTTCTGTTTGCGGCCTATTACAAAGATGTTGAGTATTTTGCGTCAATTGCAAAGCCCGATAGTTTCTTTGACGGACTTGGCAACCTCACCTTCAGCTTGACCGACCCTTACGTCATTGTTGGTCTGTTTATTGGCGGTATGTTACCTTTCTTGTTCGGAGCTTGGGCTATGCAGTCCGTTGGACGCGCAGCAGGCGCAATTGTCGAAGAAGTTCGTCGACAGTTCAAAGCTGATCCAGGTATCATGGAAGGCACATCACGTCCTGACTACGCCAAAGCGGTAGATCTACTGACCGGTGCGGCAATCAAGGAAATGATCAAGCCGTCTCTGTTACCAATCCTGGCCCCAATCATCCTGTTCCTTGCTGTGAAATACACAGCAGGTAACGGAGCCGCTGTCACAGCTCTCGGCGCTATGCTCATGGGCGTAATTGTTACCGGCCTGTTCGTTGCCCTGTCTATGACAGCTGGCGGCGGTGCTTGGGACAATGCCAAGAAATATATCGAAGACGGCCATCACGGCGGCAAAGGTTCAGAAGCTCACAAAGCCTCTGTCACCGGCGATACGGTTGGCGATCCCTATAAGGATACGGCTGGTCCGGCGGTTAACCCGATGATTAAAATTACCAATATCATCGCGCTATTGCTGCTGGCGGTCATCGCCCACTAGATCATTTTAGATACGGAATTGACCCTGCCCTTTGAGGCAGGGTTTTTTTATGACTTGTCATAGACCTTTTGGGATATTAAGTGGCCCCTAAAATTGACCCGGTCGAAACATGCCTAAAAAAACACAGGAAAATCCCGAAAAAAGCAAACTCCTTGCGGCGGAAAACCTAAAACTTCGCCAGGATCGGGATGCGCTTTTGCACAAGCTTCTTGAAAACAAGAAGGAAATTTCGAGCCTCTCGGAAACTGTTAATGAGCTAAAGTCGTCCAAGAAAGAAGATTCAAGACTTAAGGAAACTATAAATGAGCTAAAGTCGGCCAAAAAAGCCAGTCAATCGCAACTGAGTAAGTTGAATGGACAAAACAATGAACTCGCAAACTCAAATAAAAAACTGCGTCAGCAACTGAAGAAAACTTCGACTATTCTCGATGAATCTAAAAATGAAATAAGCAAATTGTCGAAAAAATTTGAAAAGCTTGAAGCTGAAAACGGCCAGTTGATATCGCAACTAAAACACAAAGACGATATGATAATGATGATGCGCGATGAAGCCGAGCGTGCCCGTGCTGAAGTCAGAGCTTACGCCAATGCAACCAGCTGGAAAATCACGGCCCCCATTCGGGCCATCATGAATCTGGTGAAACGGTAAACTCTACCTACCAGGCGATAGGGTACTGGTTCTTTGCGGCGAATTCTTCGGGGAAAAACCAGGTTTCCAAAGCATAGCGCTTGCGCGTATAGCTGGGATCATAGGACGTCACATGTAAATTATAGTGGTCAAAAAATATGCCGTCACCGGCGTTAAAGTGCGGCGTAATCGGCGGTGTATCCGAAAATTTCTCGCGAACGGTTTTCTGCGACACCGACCAGTCAAAATGCGCTTCATTAGTCCCCGTTTCAACGATTTCATTAAAACGGCGCGGCACAAAATCCATACCCGGGCAATCGGTCCCCTTGCCGCATTCCGATAAAGCCACCCAGAGATTAATGCTTTTGATGGCAGCTGTCATGAACGAGCCGTCCTGATGCCAGTCTGCCGGGTTTTCAAGCGGATCCATGCGCCGAAGCACGGATTTATTAAATGACACGCAGGTCCGCCCTCCAAAATATTTATCTAGAAACTTTCTCAGGTTGACCTTTTCAAACACATCAAGGAGCCGGTGGGACACTGTCGGCGACAGGAACGTCCAAATAGACCCGGTCTCGAGCATCATGGTGACGGCCCCTTTTTTAAAATATCCGGGAACGGGAAGATCTGTTCGGAACCACTTTGATTTCCAAATCGGATCATCCTGTGCTGGCTTACCTTTGCCGGAAAAGAAGCGCTGACTTTCATCAAAAGTTTCGTCAATCCCGTCCTTTAGGGTTTTAACCTCAGTTTGCGGGAGGATGTTGCGGACAATAAGAGCGCCGTGGTGCTGGATAGATCCGGCCAAAATTTTTGGCGTTAATTCCGAATATTCGATTTCCGGAATATCGTTTTTTATATCGGGAAAAGGATTTGAAACCTTTTTGATAAAAGGAGGCTTAGCGCTGGCTGGAGCGCCTTTAATCCGCGCCCCGAATTTCAGGCGAATATTGCGCATTCGGACAAGGTGATGCGGATGGCCTGTGTCCGCATATCGCTCTTTCACTTCTTTAATTTTCTGTTCGAACTTCAGCATAATTATCGTCTATATTGAAATGGTGCGTCCTAAAACTCAATAGAGCATATTTGCTCACTATTCTGTTTGATTGGCCCTGAATATGCCGTTAAGAGGTCGCCATTATGCCCACAACGCCAAAAGATAAAAAAATCGCTGCCTTGCAGGCCGAAATTGAGGCTTTAAGCACATCTCTCAGGTCTGAACGCGAAAAATACAAAATCGCGCAGCGCATGCTGGATGAAGCCACGGGGCAGCTAGAGCATAAATCCTATGGTGACGCACCCAAGGGCCCTTACAAATTTGGCGGGCTTTCAATCATTATCGCCTATTATAATATCCCAAAGCAGATCGAGCGCACGTTGATTTCCTGCTCGGAAAATTATCAAAACGCGCCAGGAAATGAAATCGAAGTTATTATTGCGGACAATGGATCGACTGAACCTTTGCCGGAAGGATTGAAAAAGAGGTTCCCAGTTATCTCAAAAATTCTGAGAACAGACGGGCAGCCGTCACCAGTATTTGCGCTCAACGCGGCCATTAAACACGCGAAATACGACACTATCGCCATGATGATTGACGGAGCGCATATTCTCTCTCCGGGCGTTTTCAAAAATACAAAAGAGGTATGCCAGCTCAACGCGCAGCCGGTCATTAATGTCCCGCAATATTATCTCGGCTCTATTTCGCAGAACCTAAATCCAAAACGTAATGCCTGGGACCGCGAAACCTGGCGCCTTGAGAAAATGGACTGGCCCAAAAAAGGCTATTCACTATTTAATTATGCGCTCTTTCCCAGTGAAAACATCCAAAGAACGCATCACGGCGCCATCGAAACAAATTGCCTGATCGCCAAGAAATCGACCTGGGAAAAACTGGGCGGGTTCGACGAACGCTTTGACGAGCCGGGGGCGGGTTACGCAAACCTTGAAATATTTTCGCGTTTCATAAACGCCATGGACACAAATTATGTCGTCTTTCCCGGCGAAGGGTCCTTTCACCAGGACCATTCCGGTACGACCACCAATAAATCCCCTGCGGAACGGGATGAAATTGTTAAAAAATTCCGGGAAAGATATACGGAAGTAACAGGCCTGGAATCTTTGATAAATCTGAAAAGCCCGAGCTATTATGGTCTTTGGCGCCGTTCAGCCATCAAAATTCCGACCATCTCCAAAGATTATGGCCTGATTAAAAACAAAATTCTGGTTCAGCTGGCCAATATATATGTGGGCAGGGCCGAAGCCGGAATCCAGAATGATTTTCACCCAAAACTTGTGGCCGGCGGATTAACGGATGAGCGCGAAGCCCGCCCGCCCTTAAAACCGGTGGGTCAGCTTGACCGCATTGCGGAAAGCTACGGTGTCGAACCGACGGAAATGAATTATCTGAAATTTCTGCGGCGTCTCCATGAGGTCCGTAAGCCGGAATTATATTTTGAAATCGGCGTCGACAAAGGCATTAGTATGGCTCTCTCTAATTGCCGCTCAATCGGCGTGGATCCGGCCTTTGCAATTACAACGCCTTGGCCACCCCGCACGCGCCTTTACAAAGAAAAGAGCGACGGTTTTTTCAAACAGAAAAAACGGACCGACCGCCTTTTAAAAGATGGCATCGATCTGGCCTTTATCGACGGTATGCATCTCGCGGAATTTGTCGTGCGGGATTTCATCAATGTAGAAAAATACTGCAAGCCCGGCGGCGTTATCATGTTTGATGATGTCCTGCCCGAACAGATGGAAATGGCGGAACGGGATCGCCGCTTTAATGCATGGACGGGCGATGTTTATAAAATTGCCCCAATCCTTCGCCAATACCGCCCGGACTTGGAGGTCGGCGTGTTTTACACCTTTATCGGACCTTATCGAAAAGGTCTTGCCGTGGTGAAAAACTTGGATCCGAAAAACACGGTTCTAGAGAAAAACTATAAACAGATAGAGAAAGATATTTTCGGAGATGCCTACGCCATCAACAGCATAGAGCATCTTGATGAAATGATGCAGATTTCATCCTACAAAGATTTCGAAACTTTTATCGCGCCGTAAGCCCATGCCGAAACTCTCGAAGAAT
>CAYQNQ010000181.1:0-5275 GCA_964418815.1 uncultured Hellea sp. | reverse complement strand
ACAGGCAAGACGCCGCAATCCCCGCAGTGAATAACCGGAATCGGGCAGCCCCAATAACGCTGGCGGGACACACCCCAATCGCGCAGACGGAACTGGACCGTGCCCTTGCCGAGGTTCATTTCCTCAATTTTCGCAATAGCCGCGCTGATACCGTCGACCTTGTTCAAACCATCAAGGAAGTCTGAATTGTAAAGCGTACCTTCACCGATATAGGCTTCATCGCCGATTGCATAAGCTTTTGCATCTTCACCTTCAGGCAAGACGACCGGAATCACATCCAGATCATATTTGCGCGCGAAATCCAGATCGCGCTGGTCGTGTGCGGGACAGCCGAAAATGGCGCCCGTACCATATCCCATCAGAACAAAGTTGGCGACATAGACGGGAAGGGTAGTATCTTGGAATGGGTGCTTGACGGTCAACCCTGTGTCAAAACCCATTTTAGGCGCGTTGGCGATAGCCTCTTCCGAGGTGCCGATGCGCGCGCATTCTTTACAGAAGGCGTCAATCTCAGGGTGAGTCTCAGCCAGTTTTTTCGTCAGCGGATGATCCGGCGAGAGGGCCATGAAACTCGCGCCGTATAGCGTGTCCGGTCGGGTAGTGAATATCTCTACGCCGTTTTTGCAAACATCGTTAGCAATGCGTACCGCCTCCATTAATTCGAGGTCTTCGATTCCTTTGCCCGTTGTGTAATCTACTGGTTGGCCAGCGTTTTCATCCGCCCAGCGGAAAGTCATCTGCAGACCCTCACTCCGGCCAATCCAGTTGGCCTGCATGGTGCGGACTTTTTCCGGCCAGCGATCCAGCGTGTCTAAAGAGTCCAGCAAATCCTGCGCATAGTGGGTGATTTTAAAGAACCACTGATCCAGCTCTTTTTGCTCGACCAGAGCGCCGGAGCGCCAGCCGCGCCCGTCAATGACCTGCTCATTGGCCAGAACCGTATGATCGACCGGGTCCCAATTGACTTTGGCGGTTTTGCGGTAGACCAGATCTTTTTCCCAGAACTTTAAAAAGATCGCCTGCTGCTGTTTGTAATAGGCTTCGTCGCAGGTGGCGAACTCCCGGGACCAATCCAGCGAAAATCCCAGCCGTTTCAGCGGCGCTTTCATGGCCGCGATATTGTCATAGGTCCAGCCTTTGGGATGGACGTTCTTTTCAATAGCGGCATTTTCCGCGGGCATGCCGAAAGCGTCCCAGCCCATGGGATGAAGCACATCAAAGCCGCAGGCCTTTTTATAGCGCGCAATAACATCCCCCATAGCGTAATTGCGCACATGGCCCATATGGATACGGCCGCTCGGATAGGGAAACATCTCGAGCGCGTAATATTTCTTTTTGCCATTATCATCGGCCCGGAAGACATCGCTGTCTTCCCAGACTTTCTGCCAGCGCGGCTCGACTTCGGCGGCGTTATAGCGGCTCATTTTTCCCTCATCTTATTCCAAGGGCCGTCTATAACATGCGGCGGGCGCAAGGCTAGGGCTTTCCTCAAAGAATTGGAGCCTTAAAAATTGAGCCTTGAGAATTGAGGGGAAACGGCCTTAGTTTTCCGCAGCGGAGAACTGCGCGTCTCGAAAGGCGCGGGGGGTTTGTTCATGCCAGGTTTTAAAGGCCCTTGAAAATGCGCTTTGATCATTGAAGCCGAGGGCCTGCGCGATTTCCGACAAGGACATTTTCCGGTCGGCCATAAATATATCCGCCGCTTCCTTGCGGGACTGTTCGAGGAGTTCCCGAAAGCTGGTGCCCTCCTCAGTGAGGCGCCGCCGTAAATGCCGTTCACTCATATTCATTTGGGCGCAGATATTTTTGATGCTGACCGGACTGCTCCCCAGCGCCTGTGTCACCAGAGCCTTGCATTCTCCGGATGCGCTGCCGGGCTCGTTCAGGCTGACGAGCATCTGGTCGAGTTTGAGTTTCAGGCGGCCCAGCATGTCCGGATTCCGGCTGGGGATCTTTTTGTAGAGATCGGAGGTTTGCAAAATCAGCGCGTCTTGCGGCGCATCAAACCTCACGCGGTCTCCAAATACGTCTTCATAAATGGAGGTGTCTTTTGGCGCGCTGTGTCGGAAGTTCAAAGATTTGATAATCGGGGTCTCTGACCACATCATCCAGCGAACGATGGAGGCATAGCTTGTAAATATGGTTTCCACAAGATAGCGGATTCGGGCATCTTCCACATGCGGCGTCCAGACACCTCTGGCCTCCTCGCCGTCGATTTCCAGACGGGTTTGCCCGATTTCCTGAATAAGAGGCTGATAGGCGAAATTTATTTTAGTGGCTTCGAGAAGGTCATCACAAAAAGTGGTGGCGTAAATGACATCGATTTGCCGAACCGGCCGGACGCCCTGGCCGATCACAATGCCGATGGCGGGGTTTTTGGTATGGCGGGCAACCTTGTCCAGAATGGCCAGAAGGGCATTTGCGGGAAAGCGGCGCGGGCTGTTTTCCAGAGACGAAGGCGTTAGCCCGGACACGGCAAGCAGGTCCGATTTATTAACACCGAGCGCCAAAGCTCCGCCAAAAATCGCTTTAAGATATCCAGCCGAGACAGTGCGCCCTGTCAGCGAATTTGCAGCCCCTTGCATTCCGCCCCCATATATTCAAAGTCCGAAATTGTCAAAAATAAAGTCCGCTATTACCAAGAGTAGTTGAAACTTCTTTGCTAGGCTTTGCCTACCATTACCATTAATGGTTACCCTAACGGGCAACCGGACTCTCACGGGGCGTAGAGAGTCCGGTTTTGTTTTGCGCGCTGAACAGGCCGCTTAGTTTTAACCATTTCCTTATGGTTTTAGCGCAAGAAATTTCCATGCTGATCAAAGCTTCCAGACATGTTGCCAACGCCACGAAATATTCTCTGGCCGGGTTCCGGTTTCTGGTTGGCAGCGAATTGGCTGCGCGCATGGAGCTATATGTATTTGTCTTTGTGGCTGCGCTCTATGCCTGGCTCGGCGTCCCCTGGCTTCATTTCATCATCGCCGGCGGGTTGTTATTTCTGATTCTGGCTGTCGAAGCTTTGAACACAGCCATAGAGGTCATCATTGACCGGGTCTCGCCGGAAATTTCCGACACGGGCAAGCGGGCCAAGGATCTCGGATCTTTTGCTGTCATGTGCCTGACCCTCATAAACGGCATGCATTTCTGCTATGTCTTGTCGATTATGCTGGCTCCGGAGCTGGGCCTGAAAATTCTGGCTATCGCCGTGGTCGTATTTTTTCTGATGGCCGCTCTTTATACCAAGCTGCGTAAGCACAAACCGCGCCTGCAACAGGGCAAATAGACGCCCAATCTGATGGGCGCACAATGGCTGTGCGTTTTCGGGATTCGCCGCCTCGTTTTTATCCACCCCGCCGTCATTGAGCGCATTTGCGCGGAATCCGCTCAAATTCTCACCGTCATTCCCACAAATCAGGAGCAACCTATTTGCTATCGAGGGAAAAATGAAAAAATATATACGATTAATGGGCGGAGCTATGCTGGGAACGGCATTAGCGTCGCCGGCCTGGGGTCAGGACGCAAGCCTGGCCGAACAGGTCGCGGCCAATGCGGCCAATGACTCTTTTATCTTTAGTACGCTGCTGTTTCTAATTGGCGGTTTTTTGGTCATGTGGATGGCTGCGGGCTTTGCCATGCTCGAAGCGGGCATGGTGCGAACCAAAAACGTCTCCATGCAATGTCTGAAAAACATTATGCTCTATTCCGTCGCCGGACTCATGTTCTGGCTGGTCGGTTATGATCTTCTATATACGGGCGTTGACGGAGGATTTATTGGCAGCCTCAGCTGGAGCGGATGGAATCCGTTTAACAGCGAAAACCCGATTGGTTATGAATGGGCCGCAGCGGGGGCCTCAACGGGGGCGGGTGACTATTCCGGTGCTTCCGACTGGTTCTTTCAGATGGTTTTCTGCGCAACCACGGCCTCAATCGTATCCGGTACTGTGGCAGAACGGATAAAATTCTGGCCTTTTGTTATATTTGTGGCCGTTCTGACCGGCATTCTTTACCCTATTACGACCTCCTGGCAGTGGGGCGAAGGTTGGCTTTATGAAATGGGCTTCTCTGACTTTGCCGGCTCTACGCTGGTTCACTCCGTTGGCGGCTGGGCCGCGCTCGCCGGGGCAATTGTTATCGGACCGCGTCTGGGTAAATATGTGGGCGGAAAAACGGTTCCGATTCTGGGGTCCAACATACCTCTGGCCACATTAGGTGTCTTTATTCTGTGGCTCGGTTGGTTCGGCTTTAACGGCGGTTCGCAGCTGGCTATGGGGACAATTTCTGATGCGGCAGATGTGTCTAAAATCTTCGCCAATACGAACCTTGCGGCCGCGGGCGGTGTGGTCTTTGCCGTGATCCTGACACAGCTTCTTTATAAGAAGATCGATGTGACTATGGCGCTGAACGGCGCGCTGGGCGGCCTTGTGGCGATTACAGCGGAACCGCTTATGCCATCGGCATTTGAATCCATCGTGATCGGCGGCATAGGCGGCATGTTGGTTGTTCTAACGGTACCGCTTTTGGACAAGTTCAAAATCGATGATGTTGTCGGCGCAATCCCGGTTCACCTGGTAGCGGGTATCTTTGGAACTCTGGTTGTCGCTTTCAACACAACGATTGAATTGGCTGACGGAACCAAAGGCGTTGGGTTTTCGGTCTCACAACTCGGAAAGCAAGCCATCGGTATCCTGGCGATCGGCGCTTTTATCTTCATTCTAAGCTTTATCCTCTGGACAATCCTGAAAGTCACAATCGGCGTCCGTCCTTCGGCTGAAGTTGAAGAGGCCGGACTGGACATGGCCGAAACCGGCGTCCCGTCTTATCCGGAATTCGTGTCAGGCTAAGCCTGCCGCAAGCCCGATCTTCGGGTCTTTCCCAGTGCATTGCTAGATGCACGCTTAAAGCCCGTCTTGCACCCCTATTGTGCAGGCCGGGCTTTTTTTGCTTAAATTTAGGGCGTCGACGCCCAATCCACAGAGACTCCCTTTGAAGGATTCGAGCCGCTTCCCCACAGCTTCTAGCTCAAGCGCACAAGAATTGTTCTTAGAGGGAAAGACATGTCAAAAATAAAAACATTAGTGGGGGCTGCAGGGCTCTCACTTCTCACGGCTTCGCCCGCCTTTGCGGCGGACGGGCTTAGCGCCGGTGATACGGCGTGGATATTAACCGCAACCGCTCTGGTGTTGTTCATGACCCTGCCGGGTCTGGCTTTGTTTTACGGCGGGTTGGTTCGGGCGAAAAACTATCTCTCCGTTCTGATGAAGGTTTACGCCATAGCGGC
>CAYQNQ010000180.1:2187-5302 GCA_964418815.1 uncultured Hellea sp. | reverse complement strand
TTCGCGTGCGGCTTATTACGCTCAAACTTCTCTTTAGCCATTTTACAACTCTTTCAAGTTATGAACCCTTACAAGCTTTCCCTTGCTGGGCCTGTTAATGTTATGACCTTTCGGTCGGTTTCCCCCGGACGGTTAAATCCGGTATTTTGGAGCGGGCGGCGAGAATCGAACTCGCGTCATCAGCTTGGAAGGCTGAGGTCTTACCACTACACAACGCCCGCTCATTTTACTTTTGTTTTTTGTTTGCCCGATCGTGGTGGAGGGGGTTGGATTCGAACCAACGTACTCAATGAGACCAGATTTACAGTCTGGCGCCTTTAACCACTCGGCCACCCCTCCTAAAATAGGAATCGAGCCCTCGGCAGAATTATGTTGCCTCCAACAAAAAACGCTCTGTCAACTAGCCCGCTATCCTGTATAGCGGTCACATCAAACAGAGAGTGTTTAGTAAAATTTGAGGCTATATAGAGATGTCCGGCGAAAGGCGCAATAGGCGATTTGCTAAAAAATCGCCTAAAAACAAGGAAAAAACCGGGTCAAATCCACCCAAATCCCGCCGCTCTAAGGGGCTTCGGGCCCATAATGGCGTGGCTGACCCGCGCAAACCCGGTGATTCCGGCAAAAAACGCGCCCGGAAATCCGGAGGCAAGGGCCGTGAAGGCGGCGCGGGATGGATATGGGGGTTTCATGCGGCCAGCGCCGCGCTGACTAACCCCAAACGCACCATTCATGACATCTATGTTACTGAAAACACAGGGGAAAAGCTGAATATGCCGGGGCGGCCGCCCTTCCCGAAAATCGCCCTGCCCTCTGAAATCGACCGTCTTTTGCCCCGCGGGGCCGTCCATCAGGGCGTGGCCCTGCGCTGCGCGCCATTGGAATGGCCGGATATTTCAGACATCGCCTTTGAAGCGCCGGAGGACGGATTGATCATCGTTCTCGATCAGATCACCGATCCCCATAATGTGGGCGCTATGCTCAGGCTCGCCTCAGCCTTTGGCGCAGACGCCCTTGTCATGCAGGACCGGCACGCCCCGCCGCTGGCCGGAGCGCTGGCCAAAGTGGCTGTCGGATGCCTGGAAACCGTTCCCGTCTGTCAGGTGACCAATATCGGCAATACGCTGCAGGCTCTAAGTAAATTCGGATGGTTTATCACCGGTCTGGCGGGCGAAACCGAGCTGGAACTGGCCGATGCGGTGAAAAACGGAGGCAAACAGGTCATTGTCATGGGCGCGGAAGGTCCGGGCCTGCGGCCCCGGGTGCGCGATTGTTGTGACCAACTGGCTCGCATCCCCATGAATTCAACAATGCATGGCTCTAAACCCTTGCCTGGGCAGGCTGAAAGCCTCAATGTGGCCACCGCTGCGGCCATCGCCCTTTACGAGGTCCGGCGCCAAAAATAAGAATAAGACCATATAAAAAGGGGAATGGTTTGGGATATGAATTCAAAGAGGCTGTGGCTGTCGTCACAGGCGCGGGCAGCGGTATTGGCCGGGCTTTGGCTCTGGAACTGGCAAAACGCGGCGCTCATATTGCCATCAGCGACATCAATGAAACCGGTCTGGGCGAAACGGCCAATATGATCGGCGAGGCGGTCAAAGTCCGCACGGACCTGCTCGACGTTACCAATCGGAAGGCCATGTTTGCCTATGCGGCAGATGTGAAAGACGAGTTTGGCAAGGTCAATCTCGTGTTTAACAATGCCGGCGCCGCGCTTAACGGCCGGTTTGACCAGACAGGTCTGGATGACTTTGACTGGCAGATGGATGTGAATTTCGGCGGTGTCTTGAACGGCACAAAAGCTTTTCTGCCCATATTAGAGCAGGCTGAATGGGGCCATATCACCAATATATCGTCCATATTCGGGATAATCGCCGCGCCGGGCAATTCCGCCTATAATGCCAGCAAATTTGCCGTGCGCGGCATGACCGAATGTCTGCGCATTGAACTGGAGCAATCGGGCAGCTCAGTCAGCTGCTCCACGGTCAATCCCGGCGGGGTGAAAACCAATGTAGTGCGCAATGCCCGTTCGGCCCACGGCAATACATTTATGGGCGGCAAAACCCATGAGGAAATGATTCAGGGTTTTGACGAACTGGCCAAGACGACGCCGGAAAAAGCCGCCAATATTATTCTCAACGGGACAGCCAAAAACAAGAAACGTATTCTTGTCGGCACGGACGCAAAAATCATAGATAAGATCCAGAGACTGTTTCCCACCGTATATTTTACGATAATGAACAAAACTATTGGCTGGGGTAAGGATTTGATGGATGAGTAATGTCTGGATGAATTTGGGCTGGAGCGTAATTGCGCTTCTCGCCTGTCTTATACCTCTTTGGGCGATTTCCGTGAAAGCCAGAGATGCCAGTATTATCGATATATTCTGGGGTTTTGGCTTTGTAGTTGTCGCCCTTGTTTGCCTCTGCCTGGCCCCGCAAAAAACGCCATATCTCATGCTGCTCGCGGCCCTCCCTGTTATCTGGGGACTCAGGCTGACGCTTTATCTGGCGCGGCGCAATCTCGGCCACGGGGAAGATCCCCGCTATGTCGCCATGCAAAGACGGGCCGCTAAAAAGGGCCTGAGCGAAATGGCTTGGCGCAAACGGGCCTTTTTCTCCATTTATCTCGGCCAGGGCCTGCTCATCGCCATTGTTTCCGCGCCCATCTGGTACGCTATGGCCAAGGGATTATTTACAGATCAGAAATCCGTTTCGATAGAAACCAAAATAGGACCTTTGGCGATTTTCGGCGCCTTTGTCTGGCTCATCGGATTTTTGTTTGAAGCCATTGGCGACTGGCAACTCAAGCGCTTTCTCAAAAAGAACAAAACCTATGACGGCCCCTATGAAGACAAGCCGGTCCTCGCATCCGGGCTTTGGAAATATACCCGCCATCCCAATTACTTCGGCAATACCATGATGTGGTGGGGGATTTTTCTGGTGGCCTGTCAGGCTCCGCTGGGCTGGGTGACTATTTTCGCGCCCCTCGTCATGACCCTACTTCTGGTCCGGGTTTCCGGCAAAGCACTTTTGGAGCGAAAACTCAAAACCCGGCCCGCTTATCGGGACTATGTGGAGCGAACATCGGGTTTTATTCCGTGGTTTCCCAAGAA
>CAYQNQ010000180.1:0-2087 GCA_964418815.1 uncultured Hellea sp. | reverse complement strand
AAAACGTGCCTGAAAATCTGGCCGCCCTCATCGGCGCAACTGCCGATTGCTGTGTGGATATCGCCGCCCTGCTGCGCCACGGGCCCATGAACGATATTCTGGGACTGGCGGGCGCAGAAAATGTGCAGGGCGAGGACCAGAAAAAACTCGATGTCATTTCCAATGATATGCTCAAAGAAGCCCTCGCCAAAACCGGCCTGGTGCGCGGTATTGCCAGTGAAGAGGAAGAACATTGTGTGGGCTGTTCCGACGACGGCGAATTTCTGGTCTTGTTTGACCCTCTGGACGGGTCTTCAAATATCGACATTAACAGCCTGGTCGGCACTATATTTTCAGTCTATCGGGCCAAAGCCGGCCAATCTGCAGAGGACAGAAATTTTCTGCGTCCTGGCCATGAACAAATCGCCGCCGGCTATGTGCTCTACGGGCCATCCGCCGTCCTCACCCTAACCACGGGACAAGGCACGCAAATGTATATGCTGGAGCAGGACAAGGGCGAGTTTCTGCTATTCGAGGATAATGTCCAGATCCCGAAAGAAACCAAAGAATTTGCCATTAACGCCTCCAACCAGCGCCACTGGGCCGCGCCTATGCAGGCCTATATGGGCGACCTTATAAAAGGCGAGACCGGCCCGCGCGGGAAGAACTTTAATATGCGCTGGGTCGCGGCCATGGTTGGGGATGTCCACCGCATTCTCTGCCGCGGCGGGATTTTCACCTATCCCTGGGACAAGAAAAACCCGGACAAGGCCGGAAAACTCCGGCTCATGTATGAAGCCAATCCCATGGGTTTTCTGGTCGAGCAGGCCGGCGGTAAAGCCTTCACGGACAAAATCCGTATCATGGACGTAGAGCCGGAAAACATCCATCAACGCGTCCCGGTTATACTGGGCTCCGCCAATGAAGTTGATGTCTGCTTGGGGTATCACCGGGCGTGACCCAGGTCACGGGCATTCATTTTGAACTTCAATTATGGGTAGCTTCATTGGAAGAGCGCATATGATTGGTTACACGGGGTAAGCAAACGCTCTTTTAAATGTCGGGGCGACATTTGTCATTATTGCGTAACACAAACGCCATGGGCGTGCTTGTTCGGCACGGCATGTTGACAATTTGGATATCGGAATTGTTTTCGGGTTACGAAAACGTCCGAGCCACTTCCCTATTTTTTAACCACACAACCCGGCGGTCATGAGGGCCGAGCGGGTTTCGCATTTCAATATGGAGGCGCAAATGCAAAAACTTAACTTTAAAAAACTCGCTTTAACGTCAGCGGCAGCTTTTGTTATGAGCACGGCGGGGGCGGCCAACAGCTTTGCCGGCGAGGTCACATCCGAAGACATTCAGGCCATGAAAGAACAGATTATCCTGCTGCAAAGCCAGGTTCAGGCCCTGAGCAGTGTTCAGGCCAGCACCGATGCACCCATCGCGCTGCAGGATGCCACAGCGCCTTGTAATAATGGTTCAGGCACGGACACGCTGGAATGCGGCGAGGATTCGACCACCGGCATTTCAAACAATTCAACGGCGATTGGGGCTGATTCAAGCGCAACTGGAAACGAATCTACGGCCCTTGGTGATGATGCTCAAGCGACTGGTGCGCAATCCTCAGCTCTGGGCGATGATGCGATTGCCAGCGGAGCAGGTTCAACGGCTGTCGGCGAAAGTGCTGATGCCACCGGTGCCCGTGCAACATCTCTTGGGCAAAATGCGCAAGCCACGGCGGACAACACAGTGGCTTTGGGCGCCGACTCAGTGGCGAGTCAAACGGGGTCCGTTGCCGTAGGCGGAAGTGCTATGGCAACTGGAACCGACTCAATTGCTATCGGCAATAATACAACGGCAACAGCACTGGATACCACTGCGGTCGGGGACGGTGCAGACGCAACTGATGATGAAGGCACGGCCATCGGCAGCAACACTACCGCTACCTCCGCGCGTGCAACCGCTATCGGGTCCTTTACGGACGCAACCGGCGTGGATTCTACGGGTGTTGGGCGAAATGCTGATGCAGTCGCTGATCGGGCCACGGCTCTTGGCGCTGCTTCGAGGGCAGACTTCATCGACTCTGTCGCGCTTGGTCATAG
>CAYQNQ010000179.1:0-5376 GCA_964418815.1 uncultured Hellea sp. | reverse complement strand
AGGAAGTCGTGGAGATGGACGAGGCCGATAGCCCGGCCTTTTTCAACCACAAACATTTGCATGATTTTTTGATCGCCGCCGGTCATGCGGCGCAGTACATCTGCCGCCAGTTCATCGGCTGCTGCAGTTCTGGGGCCCTTTGTCATAATGTCTTTGGTTGCGGCGTCCGGCAGGGCTGACATATTGCGGCGGATATCCCCGTCCGTGATCATACCGACAAATTTGCCGCCTTGCGTAATGCCGGCGCAGCCAAAACCTTTTTCGCTCATGACCGCAAGAACATCATCCATGCCGGCGTCCTGATCAATGAGGGGCAGGGCGTCGCCTTTGTGCATCAGATCATTGACCGTGGCCAGAGACGCGCCGAGCGCCCCGCCGGGGTGATAGGTTTTGAAATCTTTGGCCGTAAAACCTTTGGCCTCAAGCAGCGCCACAGCGAGCGCGTCGCCGAGGGCGATTTGCAAAGTTGTCGATGTGGTCGGCGCGCTGGTCTCGGCGCAGGCTTCCGGCGCATTGGGGAGCAGCAATACATGATTGGCGGCGCGTCCGAGCGTGCTTTCGCGCTGCGCCGTCATAGCGATCAAGGGAATGGAAAATCGCCGGGCATATCCGATAACATCGGCCAGTTCTGTGGTTTCGCCAGAGCGGGAGAGGGCGATGACGGCATCGTTTTCGCCAATCATGCCCATATCGCCGTGGCTGGCTTCTGTTGGGTGGATATAAATAGCCGAACTTCCGGTAGAGGAGAGCGTCGCGGCGATTTTGCGGGCCACATGACCGCTCTTGCCGACTCCGGTTAGGACAATCCGCCCGGAGAGGGTCTTTAGAGTATCCACAACCGTGCTGAAGTCATCTGACAGATCATCTGACAGGGATTGCAGGGCCTCGGTTTCAATCTTCAGAACCCGGCGGGCGGCTTTGATGTGATCACTCATAGTCATGGCCTATCACGGAATTATTCATTTGGGAATTCGGCGGCGATAAACCTTGCGCGGTGACCATGTCATGATTTTCAGCAGGGCACCGATAGGCACGCCGCGCTTGACCCGTCCGCCGCCCGGATAGGTGAAAAAGCCGCGTAATACACCGCGTAGTGTGGGCCTGAACCGTCCCTTTCGAAATACGGACCAGCCCAGCGTAAACAAATTTGTGGCCAAATGAGCCGGAAGCAGGATGGGCATCAGGATACGCGGCGTGTTTTTAAGGAACGTCCAGATGCGGTTTCGGGTGCCGTGGTAAACGGCAAATTCCGAAGCCCGGCCCGCAATACCTGAACTCACATGATCGACAACGGCTAGATTATTTTGAATACAAATGCCGCCATCCCGGCGCATGCGGTAGGCAAGGTCCACATCCTCGTGATAGGTGAAAAAGCGCTCGTCAAATCCGCCGAGGCGCAGAAACGCCTCGCGATCATAAAGCGCCGCCGCTCCGCAGGGACCGAAGACTTCTTCTTGATCAGCGATAGGATAGGCGCCGTCCGCATGGCCGCATCCCGCCCGGTAGGCCAGTCCGAAGGCGTGGTAGCAATCGCCGATACCGTCCAGCACGCCGTCTTCCAGCGCCATGTTCTGGCGGGATCCGGCCATCGTCACATTGTTGCCGAGGCCGGGCGTTTTTAAAAGTTCGGCCAGCCAAGTTTTATGGGCGAAGGCGTCCGGGTTCAGGCAGGCAATCCATGGCGCGCGCGCTTTTTTGGCGGCGAGATTATTGGCCTTGGCAAAGCCGAGATTATCGCCGAGCAGTTCAACAGAGAACCGCTCATCCAGTTCGGGCAATGTTTCCATAGACCCGTCCGAAGACCCGTTATCCATGATAAAGCACTCGAAATCCGGTTCCGTTTGCGCGAGCAGAGCAGATACGCAGCGGCCAATATAGTCTCCGCCATTATAGTTGACGATGATTATGGAGGCTTTGGGCGTATGCGGATTTGCGGCCATAAGATTGAATAGACGGGCTTAGCTATAAAATAAAACAATAAAAAAGGCCCCTTCGGGCCTCTTCAATTTAAATGTCAGGCCAAACTAGTTCAGAGCTTTACCCAGACCGGCAATGCCGTCTTTAACCATGCTGGTGTGGTCTGCCGCTTTCATATTCCCTTTCAGGATATTCTCGGCGCCTGAAATAGCCAGCTCGGCGGCCTTGGCGCGCACTTCTGCAAGGGCTTTGGCCTCGGCATTGGCAATCTTGGCTTCTGCCTGCGACGCGCGGCGATCCAGCCGCTCTTTCAGTTCGGCGCGGGAGCGGGCGGCCATGGCCTCGGCGTCTTTGCGCGCTTGCGCAACGATTTCCTCGGCCTGTTCTTCGGCTTCCTTTTGCTTGCGCTGATAATTGGCGAGCAGGGCCTGAGCCTCTTCTCTCAGTCGGCGGGCTTCGTCGAGCTGCTTTTCAATATTTTCAGCCCGGTCATCCAGCGCCTTGCCCATGGCTTTGAAGGCGCCTTTCCAGAGCAGGAGCGCTAGAAAAGACAGGACACAAACCAAAACCCAGAAAGTGGGGTTCAGATACCAGGGCGTTCCTTTTGCGGCTAAGATCAACATACCCTATCCACCCAATACTTTTTTGAGCTGCGCCGCCGTTGGCGCTTTGCCGAGGAATTTCTTAACGATATCAGAGGCCACATCCTTGGCGATGCCGTCAATATTGGACAGTGCTTCGTTTCGGATATCAGAGATCTTGGCTTCGGCCTTGAGGGCTTGAGCCGCGGCTTCCGCGTCGGCCGCCATGATCTCGCTCTCTATCTCTTCATTGATGGACGTCCGCGTGCTCTCCGCAACATTATGGGCCTTGGCTTTGGCATCGGCCAAAACCCGCTCATAGGATTTTTCAGCTTCCTCCGCCTCGCGCTGCATGCGGGAGGCAGTGTCCAGATCATCCGCGATACGGTTGTGCCGATTGGAAATCGTATTTCCAATCTTGGGCAGGATCATGATCGACAGGATAAGGTACAAAATCCCGAACGTAATGGCGAGCCATGTAACCTGGCTCGCAAAGGTTGAGAAATCGAATTGCGGCATACCGCCTGCGGCGGCATCGGCTGCGTTAAGTTTTTCTTCAGCCATCAGGCTTTCCTAACGTTCTCAGCTGTTACGCTGCGAATAGAATGATCATCGCCAAAACGAATCCGAACAGACCGGTTGCTTCGCAGAGCGCGAAGCCCAGCAGAAGGTTGGTCCGCTGACCTGCGGCGGCAGATGGATTGCGCAGCGCGCCTGCCAAATAGTTGGCAAAGATGGAACCGATACCGATACCCGCACCAATCAGGGCCGTACCTGCAAGGCCGGCGCCGATATATTTTGCTGCTTCTGCTTCCATTTTATAGTCTCCTTAGAATGATGGAATGCTAATGATGTTCTACGTGGTAGACATCGTTGAGATAGACACAGGTCAGAATTGCAAACACAAAGGCCTGCAATGCGGCGACCAGGAATTCGAGGGCAACAATACCCACCGTGCCCAATATAGGGACGATGGCCAGCGCGCCTGTGGCTGCGCCTTTGCTGACTAAAAATGCGATAAAGATGGCAAAAAGTTTCAGCATAACGTGACCGGCGGTCATGTTAGCGAAGAGCCGGACGGCCAGTGTCACCGGACGGCTGATAAAAGAAATAATCTCGATCGGGATAATGATCGGATACATAACTATCGGCAGGCCGGCCGGAGCAAAAATCTTGAACCATTTCAGGCCGTTTTTCCAGATGCCCGCGCCTATCACCAGCAAAATGGTCAGAACGGCGAGGGCGGCTGTAACGGCGATATGGGATGTGGTCGTAAAGGCGTAAGGGTTCATTCCGATCAGATTGGCGAAGAGAATGAAAAAGAAAACTGTGAAGACATAGGGGAACCATTTAACGGCTTCGGGCCCGACTGTGTCTTTTAGCATATCAGCTATAAATTCGTAGGAGAGTTCACCCATGGACTGCATGCGGCCCGGAATAAGCTTGCCGCGCATGGTCAGGGCCAAGAACACGATTATGGCCACGACCGTTATTACCATCCAGAGGGAGGCATTCGTAAAGGTCAGGTCAATCGGGCCGATTTTCGGTCCGTCAAAGATCGTCTCGATCTTAAACTGGTCCATTGGATTATTGGCCATTTAATTCTCAATCCAGCTCGTCATCATCGGTATCCGGCATGTCTTCACCTATGGGAATGTGAGCGTTTTCGGCGTCCATTTTTCCGGCCGTCCGAAGCACACTCATAATTCCGGCGGCGAAGCCGAATCCAAGTCCGATCAACAAAATCCACGGCTGCGTTCCGAACAGTTTGTCGAGCCCGTATCCCAGACCCGCGCCGACCAAAACAGCAACCACTAATTCCGTACTCAGACGCCAAGCCATTCCGAGAAGTGCACCCCCGCCATCCTCTTCCGCCTCTGGTTTCTCGTAACGCTTTTTGGCTTGTTCAAGCCGTTGTTCGAGGTCGTCCAGATCGGATGATGAACGTGTTTGTTGGGATGTCCTTTTCTCGTCTGACATAGGCACCAAAATACACTCTCAGAAGACCCCCTCTGAAAGCGCGCGAAACTTACTCCTGAGCCCTATTTAAGTCAACAGAGTCGGGGTGGTCCTTAAGTGTTTGAAAACAAACATTAAAACACCCATTTTTACAGGTGCGACAATCCTGCACATAAGGGATTTTGGGGGCTTATTCCGCAGCGACCAGACGCGCGGCTGATTCTAGCTCCATAGAGACCAGCTGGGAAACGCCCTGTTCGGCCATGGTCACACCGAATAGACGGTTCATGCGGCTCATCGTGACTGCGTTATGGGTAATGGCGATAAATTTCGTATTGGTCTGGCGGATCATTTCGTCCAGCAGGTCGCAATATCTAGCCACATTCGCGTCATCCAGCGGCGCGTCCACTTCGTCCAATACACAAATCGGCGCGGGATTGGACAGGAAGACGGCGAAAATCAGAGCTGTGGCTGTCAGGGCCTGCTCACCGCCGGACATTAGCGACATAGAGCCGAGTTTTTTGCCGGGCGGGCTGACCATTATCTCCAAGCCGGCTTCTAAGGGATCTTCGGACTCCGTGAGCGTAAGAGCAGCTTCTCCGCCGCCAAACAGGGTTACGAATAATTTCGAGAAATGCCCGTTGACCACATCAAAGGCTTTTAACAGGCGCTGGCGACCTTCGGAGTTGAGCTCATCAATACCCTCGCGAAGACGGGCAATGGCGGCAATGAGATCATCGCGTTCCTCATTCATGGCGATGAGGCGTTTTTCCTGCTCCTCGGCTTCCACATCAGCGCGCAAGTTCACGCCGCCCATTTTCTCGCGCTCTTTCTGAAGGCGTTCCAGCTTTCGTTCTATGTCATGTTCGGTGAGGTTGCTTTCGGGCGAGAGCTCTCCGAGCTGGGACTTAAGTCCGTC
>CAYQNQ010000178.1:0-5505 GCA_964418815.1 uncultured Hellea sp. | reverse complement strand
CGAACCGGGGTACACGGATTTGCAATCCGCTGCGTAACCACTCCGCCATGGTGCCGCCCAAGACGCGCCGTATATCGAAGCGCATTCGTCTATGCAACGAACTTTTGCGACGAATCGCGCATATCCGAATAGGGTTTATACGGTAACAAGGCGTTGCCTGATTGCAAGGATAGGTCTATGTGCGGAATTACACCGTAAAAGTTTTACGAGTCTTGAGGGAAATATGTTTGATTACGCAGCCGCGCGCGAGCAAATGATAGATTGTCAGATCCGGACAGCGGATGTCACGGACTATAGGGTTTTGCAGGCTTTTCGCGCGGTGAAGCGGGAATTGTTTGTTCCCAAGTCTAAATCAGCCCTGGCCTATTCAGATGCCAATATAGAAATGGAAGACGGGCGGGTCGTCATGCGGCCAAGGGATATGTCCAAGCTCATCCATGCGGCGGACATTCAGCCAACTGATATCGCTCTGGATATTGCTTGCGGCCGCGGATATTCTTCGGCCATCTTGGCCAACCTCGCGGAAACAGTGGTTGCGCTGGAAGACAGTGATGAGCGCGTGGAAAAAGCCTCTGCCAATCTCAGCGATACTGGCGCCGATAACGCGGTTGTTGTCAAAGGCGATATAAAAGCCGGGGCCAAAGAGCACGGACCGTTTGATGTTATTTTTGTCAACGGCGCCGTCGGCGAAATTCCCAAAAACTGGTTTGACCAGCTCGCCAATGAGGGCCGCTTGGTTGCCATCGTGCTGCGCGGGAAAATCGGCCATGCCTGTGTGTTCACTAAGAGCGGTGATGTCATCGGAGACCGGATTGTCTTCGATGCCCATGTTCCGGCGCTTCCCGGAACATCTCAATCCGCTGAGTTCGTGTTTTAGGCCGAAATGATGTCAGGTTTTCGCGGTCGCAGAAAAGCCAGACAGATTGCCTTTAAACTTATTCTGGCGACAGCGGTGGCGCTGTCGAGTGTTTCGGGATCGAGTGCAGAGACCTTGGAAGAAGCCCTCATATCCGCTTATAATTTTCATCCAAAACTCAAGGCCGAACGAGCCCGGCTCCGCGAATTAGACGAGTCTTATATTCAGGCCAGGTCGCAGGGGAAGCTGACCTCTTCGCTTGGGGCAAATGCCGCCATTAATATCGCCAACACGCCGGCGCTGAATATTCCCGTACCGGGCTTTGACGATGTCATTACGAGCGGCGTAACGGTTTCCACACCTGTATCGGCCCAGGCCCAGGCCATTCAGCCCATTTATCAGGGCGGGCGGGTATCGGCTCTGAAATCTCAGGCTATGGCCTCTATATATGCGGCAAGAGAGGGACTCCGCGCGCAGGAAACCCAGATTTTGGTCGATACGGCCAACGCTTATGTGGATGTGCTGCGCGGTGAAGAACAAACCCGGATAAGGCGCAACAATTTACAGGTCCTGATGCGCCAGAAAGAAGCGGCTGATTCCCGTTTTGAGGTCGGGGCCGGCACGCGAACAGATATGGCCCAGGCTGAAGCCCGGCTCGCTGGAGCGAAAGTCGGCCTTGCGCAGGCAGATGCTCAGTTGCAGGTCGCGAGAGCCTCATTCAAACGCTTGACGGGCCATATGCCAGAGAGTCTCAGGCCTCTGCCAAATTTCGTTTTGCCCGCGTCTGAAAGCGAAGCCGTAGAACTGGCCCACACAAATAATCCGGGTATTCTCGCGGCCATGCATGGCGAGACAGCTGGAGAGGCCCGCATAAAAGCCGCAAAATCAGCGAACAAACCAACGGTCGCGCTGACTGGCACATTTCAGGCTATTCGCGGGCAGGCAGGCTTCCCCGGCCGTGCAGAAACCGCGATTATAGGCGCGCAGGTGACAGTGCCGCTCACGACAGGCGGTCTTAACAGGTCTCGAGTGCGCGAAGCCGAAAACGCCCGAACAAGGCTTATGTTTGAGACGCGCGATACAAAGATGGCGCTTGAGGCGGCGATTATGCAGGCATGGGCCGGTCTATCAGCGGCCCGGGAAGGGCTGAGTGCGAGCCAGGTGCAGGTTCAGGCCGCAGAACTAGCATTTGAAGGTGTTCAACTGGAAAAAGAAGTGGGGCGGCGTACTGCGCTTGACGTTTTAAATGCCGAGCAAGAGGTATTGGAAGCCCGCCTGACCGTCATCAATAGTCGCAGCGAAGTGGCAAAAGCCGTCTACAGAATTTTAGCGCTCACTGGCGGCTTTGATGCGGCGAGCCTGTCCCTCCCGACAGACATATACGATCCGCAAGAAAATCTGGACGACGTTTCAGACGATGATTATCTTGGCGTCATCGAAGAAATTTTACCGGAAAGCTGGCGGTGAAGACACAGTTTGCAAAATTTGATTCTCGTGAGAATAGAATTCTAACACGACTAGACAATCAATAAACCTTATCATAACCTACTGAATCATAGAGGGGTTTGTGCTTATTCGAGCACAACAAAGGGATTAGAACATGACGGATAACTCGTCCGATACGCCCAACGGGGTTGAAACCGGAGTAGGCGAACCCAGCATGGAGGACATTTTGGCCTCCATCCGCCGTATTATTGCGGAGGATGATAGTGCGTCTGCCGACCATTTGGATGTAGATGGTATTGTAAATGCTGATAATGGTTTGGAAAGTGCTGCAGCCATTATCCCCGCAGTCACGGCTGGTGCGGTTAAAAAGGATTCTGAGGCTGCAAATGATGATGCCGCCAATGATGATGCGGCAAATGATGATGTTTTGATATTAGATCAGCTGGTGAGTGAGCTGGAGACGGAATCTGAAACGCTCGATATTGACACGGAAGATCTGACGCTTGCTTCTGATCCTGCGGAAGATTTTAATCCGGTGTCATCCGTTGTATCGGATCTGGAAGATCGTTTGGCCACGGACCGGCCAGAAACAGAAGATATAACTGTATCTACCGATAGTGATGACCTTGAAGGCCTGGTTTTTTCAAACATGGATGAGGTGGAGGACGCTAAGGCCGAAACGATCCCGTTAGAAGAATTCAATCTGGATACCGAAGAGGAAGATGTAATTGATGTATTGGTTGAAGATGTGATTCCGGAGGCCACCCTCGAGGAGACTGCGGAACTTGACCCTCTGGCCATAGATTCCGAGTCAGATTTGGATATTGTAAAATCATTAATGGCCGATTTGGCGGACACGTCGTTCCTAGACGACGAAGTTGAAACGCAAACCGGCGACATGGCTAACGATATTGAACCCGCTGTTGAGGAGGCCGTGTCTGACGACGTCGTCGATATTGAAATCCCGCCGCTGGAGGAGACAGAGGATTTGACGTCGCTTGATGACGCATTGGATCTGGTTATTCCTGAAGTTGATGTCCCCAAGGCGGATGCGGTTCCAGCCCCGGAAGCTGAACAGGACCAAATTCTCAATGATATTCTCGAGCTGGCCATTCAAGACGAAGAAGTGTCCATGGATGATCTTGATTTGTCTGTGGAGGAAGCGCCTGTATCTGACAATGATGAAAACTTACTTTTGCAGATCGCCGCTGAAGCCGAGGCGGATGCTATGGACGAAGACTCGGACCTCGCCGCCGACTTGATGGATGGAATTATAGGGGATGATGTTGAAACGGCTGAATTTACTGACTCAGACGTTCCGTCCACTGAAGAAATATTGAACGAGCTTGACTTAGCCCTTGCGGAAGTCACACAAGAGGATAATCAGGAAATCGTTGAATTACAGGATTCAGACCCCGAACCGGAGCCGCAAGAAGAGCTACAAATAGAGCCGGAAATCGTTGCAACCGAAGAAGATAAATCTGACGAATTAATTGTTGAGCCACAGGAGACCGAAGACATGCCAAGCCCCGCACGCAAAAATGCGATTATTAACGAAGTTACCGAAGAAGCCGCTAGCGGCGCGTTTGCTGAGCTTTCGCAAGCTGTAGAGGATCAGGCTGTGTTTACGGAATCTGGTCCCCGAATTGGTGATATCGTTCAAGATGCCCTTCGGCCCATGCTTCAGGAATGGCTGGATAAAAATCTGAAAAGCATTGTCGAGCGGGCCGTGACCAAGGAAGTCAAAAGAATTTCTTCGGGAAAATAAGGTAATTCATCCGCCTTGTTTTAAGGAGCAGGGCGGTTTAAGACGCAATCATCAGCCCGCCCTCATGAGGGGGCGGGATTTTTATTGAGAAAAACATGTTGGAAAAGAGTTTCAATCCGTCAGAAGCTGAAGCCCGTCTTTACAAAATGTGGGAGGATAGCGGCGCGTTCAAACCGCGCATGGATACATCAAGGGAAGCTTATTCCATCGTCATTCCGCCGCCTAATGTGACGGGCTCGCTCCATATGGGTCATGCGGTCAACAATACAATTCAGGATATTCTTATCCGGTTTGAGCGTATGCGCGGGAAAGATGTTCTCTGGCAGCCGGGCATGGATCATGCCGGTATCGCAACGCAAATGGTTGTTGAACGAAAATTGGCGGCCGAAGGTAATCAGGGCCGGGCGGAACTTGGCCGGGAAAAATTTGTCGAAAAAATCTGGGAATGGAAAGAGGAGTCCGGCGGCAATATCCTTAATCAGCTCAAACGGCTGGGGTCTTCCTGTGATTGGTCTCGCGAACGCTTTACGCTGGACAATGGATTATCAGAAGCTGTCACCAAAGTCTTTGTCGAGCTTTACAATAAAGGGCTGATTTACCGTGACAAACGCTTGGTCAATTGGGATCCTCATTTCCAGACCGCCGTTTCTAATCTTGAAGTGGAAAACAAGGAAGTCGACGGCCATTTCTGGCATTTTAAATATCCGCTCGAAGGCGGCGAAAGCTACGAATATATCGAAAAAGACGAAGACGGAAATGTTACGCTTCGGGAAATAAGGGATTACATTTCCATTGCCACCACCCGGCCGGAAACCATGCTTGGCGACGGAGCTGTCGCTGTCCATCCGGATGATGAACGTTACGCGCCCATTATAGGCAAAATGGTGCGCCTACCGCTGGCTGATCGCCTGATCCCGATTATTACCGATAAATATCCAGACCCTGATTTCGGCTCCGGCGCGGTTAAGATTACGGGCGCTCATGACTTCAATGATTATGATGTTGCCAAGCGTAACGACATTCCCATGTATCCCCTCATGGACGAGCAGGCCAGGATGATCCAGACGCCGGATAAAGACGGCAAAAACGTGATGCCGGACAAATATGTGGGCATGGACCGGTTTGCGGCGCGAAAAGCTGTTGTTGCAGATATTGAAGCAGAGGGTCTGTTGATCCTGGTTGAAGATAAAAAAATTCAGCAGCCCATCGGGGATCGGTCCAAGGTGGTTATCGAGCCTATGCTGGCGGACCAGTGGTTTGCCGACGCAGAAACGCTTGCGAAAGAAGCCATAACAGCTGTCGAGCGCGGCCATGCAGGAGATGGAAGTTCCGATAAAGGCGCGACTAAATTTTTCCCGGTAGGATGGAAGAACACCTATGACGTCTGGATGAAAGATATCCAGCCCTGGTGTATCTCCCGCCAGCTCTGGTGGGG
>CAYQNQ010000177.1:0-5507 GCA_964418815.1 uncultured Hellea sp. | reverse complement strand
GCTAAAGGCGTGGCATAGCGCTGCCATTGTTGCTGCTTTTGCTGAGTGCGCAAAATTTCCATGCCGCGCTGGATGTGGATGACCCAATAGAGCGTATAAAGCGCCATATCGTCGGCCATATTGGGATCAATTAAACGAAATATTGGCGCTTCGGGAAGCGCTTTATGAGCATCCAGATAATCCGTGCCAGACCCTAGAGAAAACACAGCTTTTAGGTTTGGGTAATTTAGAAGATCGCCATCCGGATGTTTCCAGATGAGCGCGTATTCGATGTCTTCGGGATTGGAAATATCGGGAAAACCCTCAGCCCTTCGACCCGGCAAATATTTCGCAAGAGCCGCCAGATATTTCTCATGCCAGTGACCGTCATTATTGAGGAGGATGGTCATCTAATTCCGGATAGACTTCCCATGATCCAAAAGTCCAACAATCCGTTCCTGAGTGGCGGGCGTCTTGGCCAGAGTCAGAAAGGCTTGCCGTTCAGCATCCAGTAAATCCTGCTCGCTCCATTCCGTGCCCGGCTCGATATCACCGCCTGTCAAGATTTGCGCAAATTGTGCAGAGACAAAGGCGTCATGCGGGAAGAGCTTTTTCTTCTCGACCATGTCATTGGCCCAATTGACCATTCTATCATAGAGAGGCTTGCCTGCCATTTTAAGCCTGGACCGATCAAAACCGGCCTGTTCGGCGCCGTCTTTGATAGCGGCCATAGCCTCGGAAAACAGCCTGTCGCGATTATTGACATAGCGGTCATTGGGGCGAAGCATGGCCATGTCTCTGGCCAATACAGGTGAACTGGCAGTCTTACCGTAGCCCAGCGCCATATAGGCTTCCCAGGCCGCGGCGTCCATGTCGCATTCCTTGGCCGCGAGCCAGCGATAAAGCGTTTCCTTACAGCCCCCGCCGCCAGGTATGAGACCGACACCAGATTCGACCAATCCCATATTGGAATTAGCGTGGCAGATAACCTGTTTGGCATGCAAGACAACTTCGAATCCGCCCCCCAATGAGAGACCGACCGGGGCAGCTATGACTGGGAAAGGCGCGCGGGCCATCTTGAGGCCTGTCTGCTGAAAATGGTTGAGGAATTTGTCGAGGCCGTCCCAATTTTCAGCCTCAAAGAAAGACCGAACTTCACGCAAGTCCGCTCCGCAGGAAAAATGCTGGGCATCGTTGTGGATGATGAGTCCGTCCAGACCATTTTCTGTCGTATATTCAATAGCTTGATCCAGTATCTTCATAGACTTTGAACCCAGCGCGTTGGCTTTAGAGTGAAACTCAACCACAGCCACGCCGTCAACCTTATAGGCGCTGGCGGCCTCGTTTTGAAAGACAGGCTTGAGCGTCTTCTTGCGGTCATTAAACCGCATAGCCCCATCAGGCCGCGTGACCGGCTGTATTCCGCCGCCGTTTTTCAAAGTGCTGAGATACGCGTCCACTTGGTAAAAGGATTTACCGGCAGCCTGTTTCAAAAATTTGGGGATGTTTCTTTGTTCTTTTTCCAATCGATCAACCAGATAGTCAGTCCCGATTTCGTCCATGAGTTCGAACGGCCCCTTAATCCAGTTATAGCCCATTTTCATAGCATCATCGACGGCGACCGGGGTGTCGCCCACTTCCGGAATGAGTCCGGCCGAATAGACCAAAACGCGTGACATGACCTGCCACGCATATTCACCGTATCGGCTGTTATCATCCAGAATATGTTTTATTCCTTGTTTCTCAGCCTTGGAGGCAGGGCCGTGCGCAAAGGCGGCCACCGGTTCATAGTCTCCGGTTTTGAGGTTTATGACTTCCTTGGCGCCGTCTTTGGTCCGGTAAAATCCCTGCCCGGATTTACGGCCCTTTTGGCCATTGGCGATCATATCAGCCATCAAAGGCAGCTTTGTTCCGAAGGTATGAAAATCATCGCCTTCCGGCAGAATACTGACAAGGCTGGCCGACACATCGGACATAAGATCAATACCGATCAGGTCATAAAGCCCAAACACGCCTGTCTTCGGGATACCCATTGGCCGGCCAAAAATGCCGTCGGCCTCTGTCGGGGTCAGACCCATATCATTGGCTATGTGGAGGGCCGTCTGGATGGCGTAGCATCCCACACGGTTCCCGAGGAAACCGGGTGTGTCCTTACACGGAACAACGCCTTTGCCGAGCTGCTCATCGCAAAATTCATGGAGCTCTTTCATGATTGCCGGATCTGTGTCTTCACCAGACACCAGTTCCAGAAGCGGCATGAAACGGACAGGATTGAAAAAGTGGGTGATGGCAAAACGCTTGCGGAAATCCAGCGGCATATCTTCGACCAATAAACGAATTGGAATTGTGGACGTATTGGAAGAAATTATCGCTTTGTCGTGACAGACATCATCCAGTTTTTTGTAAAGGTCTTTTTTTAAGTCAAGGCGCTCAAGAATAGCCTCGGCGATCCAGTCACAATCCGCAAGCTTGTCAAAATCGTCACGGATATTGCCTACAGAAATCAGATCTCCGGCAGCCGGGCTCAAAACACCCGGATTAGACGGATTTGTAACCCGGTCTTTGCCGCGCTGCGCAATGGCGTTGGGATCATCATCCGAAGGTAGGTCCAGCAACAAAACTTCTATTCCGGCATTAGCCACTTGGCCTGCAATACCCGCGCCCATAGTGCCTGCACCAATAACAGCTGCTTTTCTGATCGCCATAGTAGTTCCCTATGCGGCTTTTGTATTTTGAACGGAAGAAATGAAATCCCGAAGAGCTTCGAGCGTTTTTCGCGGCGCCTCTATGGGCAGCATATGACCATAACCGCTTATAACCACTGGTTTTACGCCCATGGATTCGGCCAGCTTTAATCCGGATTTAATCGGTGTCATTTTATCTTTGTCGGCTAAAATACAGCATCCCGGGATGTTCCCCAGAGATGTTACCGCCGCCGCGCCAGCGGTATAATCGGCGCAGGCCTGTAAATCGGCCGCGAGCGGGTTTTGGCTCATTATAGCTCTGCCAATAGCAATGGGCTGCATACCGGGGACCGCGCTGGCCCCGTTATGCGCTCCAGGACCAAATCCCCAATTGACCATCATATGCGCAGCTTTAGGTGCACTGTCTTTAGCGGTATCAATGAGCGCCTGATTCACGGGGATTGCGGCGGCTGTTCCAACGGCGCTGAGAGACAACACTTTACCCGGATGATTTTTTGCAAATTCGAGCGCCGTTAAGAAGCCTTGTGAATGGCCGACTAGATGGGCCGCCTTTACGTCTGCGGAGGTTAGAAAATCAGAGAGCCATGCGGCGCTGTCTTCTATGGTAACGCAGGCTTCACCGCCTGACAGGCTATGGCCTGGCAGGTCCGGCGCAAGCACTGAATATCCATGATAGGCAAACCAGCGTGTTTGGAGCGCAAAGCCCCGGTGATCCAGTCCGCTGCCATGGATAAAGACAACCGTCGGTAAAGATGGGTCAAAGGTTTTACCGCCTGTCGCCGCAAAAACTTCGGCGCCATTGACATCTATTCTCATGATGAAACTCTCGACGCAGCCTTCAGACCTTTTTTGAAATCCCCAATGATATCCTTGATATCCTCAAGCCCGACCGAAACGCGAATGAGATCTTCACCAATACCCGAGGCTTCAAGCGCCTCTTTTGTCAGGCGTGAATGCGTTGTACTGCCCGGATGTAAGACCAGAGTGCGGCTATCGCCGACATTGGCCAGATGGCTAGATAGTTGAACTGAATTGATAAAGGCCGCACCGCCAGCCCTGCCCCCCGTTACGCCAAAGCACAGCATAGCCCCTGCTCCATCCGGAAATAGGCGCCCCGCAACTTCAGAGCTCGCATTGCTGTCGAGCTCAGGATGATTGACCCAGGTGACAGCATCTTGGTCCAGAAGCCAGTCTCGAAGCGCCACCGTATTGGCGACATGTTTCTGCATACGCAGAGCGAGAGTCTCCACACCTTGTAAAATCAAAAATGCATTTTGCGGCGCCATGGCTGGCCCAAGGTCTCGCATGGCCTCCGAACGGACTTTCATGGCAAAACAATTGGGGCCGAATTCTTCCCAGAACCGCATGCCATGATAGGGCGCAAACGGCTCTGTCATTTCAGGAAACCTGCCATTCCCCCAATTAAAGTTTCCACCGTCAATAATAGCTCCGCCGATGGCAGCGCCGTGGCCGCCTATCCATTTGGTCACAGAATGAACCACAATATTTGCGCCGTGTTCAATCGGGCGGCACAAGGCGGGCGTCGCGAACGTCGCGTCGACAACAACAGGCACGCCCATCTCGTTTGCAATTTTTGCAATTTGCGGCAAGTCGGATACTTCCATGCCAGGGTTTGAAATACTTTCGCAGAACACAAGTTTCGTGTTGGGTTTAATGGCAGTGCGCAGGGCTTTCTCGTCATTGATTGGGACAAAGTCCGTATTGATGTCAAAGCGCGGGAGTGTGTGCCGAAGCAAAGTCGCTGTGGACCCGTAAATCTGTTCGGACGAAACGATATGATCACCGGCCGAGCAAAGTGTTGTAAAAGTGGAATAGAGCGATGACATGCCCGAGGCTGTGCAGATGGCCCCACTCCCGCCTTCTAGGGCGGCCAGACGCTGCTCAAGCACCGCAACCGTTGGGTTGGATATACGGGAGTATATATGTCCGCCCCGTTCGACGTTAAACAAAGATTGCGCATCAGACACATCATCAAAAGCAAATGATGTTGTTTGATAAATCGGCACAGCTCGCGCGCCATGCTGAGGTTCAGGCGAGTAACCTGTATGCAAAGCTATGGTCGATGGTTTGTAAAAGGATGAATTGCTCATATCGTGTCTCTAGAATTTAAAACGTAAATGCCCGACAGAAGACTGCCGGGCAACATATTTTATTAAATTGAGATTAGCTGATATTACTATCCGGGAAACTCGCCTTTTTATCTTCCATATATTTGAGCAAACGAGCGTCAATATCCGGGTCCAATTCTGGTGGTTGATATTCGGCGAGCATAGTTTTGTAGATTTTTGCGGCGCGATCTTCTGTCGATAAAGACCCGTCTTCAACCCATTGTTCATAAGAATTATTGTCTGAAACATCGGAGCGATAGAAAGCCGTCTGGAAGTTTTTCTGCGTATGGGCGCATCCCAAAAAGTGCTGCCCCGGGCCGACATCGGCAAGGGCATCGAGAGCTTGCCCGTTTTCGGACATATCAACACCTTCGGCAAAGACCGCCATCATACCGGCCTGATCGCAATCCATAATGAATTTTTCATAGCCCATAGCCAATCCGCCTTCGAGCCAGCCAGCCGTATGAAGCATAAAGTTCACCCCGGCCAATAAACCGTTTTGCAGCGTATTCGCCGCTTCATAGGCGGCTTGGGCATCCGGGACTTTGGCAGCCGTGAACCCACCGGCTGACCTAAATGGCACACCAAGACGCCGGGCAAGTGCGGCGCCCATATTGATGATGAGCGAGGCTTCTGGCGTCCCAAATGTGGGCGCGCCCGATTGCATAGACATTGCGGTCACAAAATTTCCGTA
>CAYQNQ010000176.1:3620-5566 GCA_964418815.1 uncultured Hellea sp. | reverse complement strand
GTAATAGCGCCGCAACGCTCACGTTATTTCAGACGATTATGATGTGCGAACCAATTGGGAGGACATTTAATGACCTATTGGAACACAATCACTTCTGGAATTTTATTTGCGTCTCTGGCGCTGACGGCCTGCTCGGGCGGCGGCAACCCGGTAGAAGGAATTACAGAATTGTTTCCGCCGCCTTCCGGCGTGAATAATAATCCCGCAACCATTGGAGACGTTGTCTATAAACAGGCTCCAACAGAAAATGGGGATGTCCCGCTTGAGCTCGATATTTATCAACCGACCTCAGCTTGCAATCAAAACAGACCTACAATTCTCTATGTCCACGGAGGGACTTATGTGGGGTTAGGAGGCACCAGAGACTGGCAACCTATCCCGGAAATGGCGCGCGCCGCGAATAGGCGTGACATGAATTTTGTTGTCATAGATTACCGCGCTATCGCCCATGAACCTGTATTAGAGTCTGAATATCGAGCCATGTCCGACGACCTGATAGCGCTGAACAGTTTTCTACCGGATATTGGTGATATCCCAATAGCTGCTGTCGCCGACACGGTTTCCGCGCTGAATTGGATGCAAACCAATGCCAATACATATTGCTTTGATATGAGCCGTCTGGCCTTTTGGGGTGACGAGGCCGGTGCCATCACGGTTTTGCAAACAGCCTATAGCCTCAATCAATACGGTATTATGGCCCCCGAGCCCGATGTTGTGGTTAGTTATGGCGGCGCCTTACCAAGACCTTCTGATTTGGAATTTCGCGAAGCGCCGCTTTTGATATTTAATGGCAGAGACAGCGAACTGGTCCCCTATAATTTGGCGGAACAACTTGCCGCCCAAGCGGATACTGCAGGCGTTCCCTTTAGCTTTTACACCCTCGACAGTCATGGGCAGCTTCTGCCCCGAGCACCCTTCAATATTGATATAAACGGCCGTAGCCTTTTGACCATTACGCTGGACTTTATCGAAGCGCATCTATTTGGAGGCATGCCAACTTATGAAACAGAGGTCGATCCTAACTAACAGAAATTAACGCAACCAACTAAATGGCAGTTCGAGATAAGGCCGGGAGTCCGCCAGTTCCCGGCCAAAGAAATCAATCTCGCGGTGGTAGTCAATTTGGCGGTTTCTGACGCGCTGCATGGTCAGGTTAAAAATAGCATCGGTCTGGCTTTGAACTGACTTTTCATCGGCGCCGCGCAGTTTTTCCCATAGGGGTTCGGCCTCGGCAAAAATTTGCGCGCCAATCAGTACATGACCGAGCTCATGATGATAGCTTTCACAAGTTAGCTTATCCCATTTGGCCCGGGACGCTGCGTCGGCCTGATCATAACCCTGCCAGTCGATAATACTAAAGCGTGAGTCCATATTAACATTGTAACCCCCCGGCTTGATCGCAAACCAGGTCAGGTCTTCATTTTGCGTAAAATCCAGATCAAGCTGGTATCCTGTTTCCACGGCGGCGAAAATGACAACGCTTGCGCCCCGGTAATCTTCACTATCCTGCAAAGGTCTTTGCTGCACCAGATTTCGGTAGGCTTCGGTAAAACTGTCCCCTTGCACGGAAACTTTCTCAGCGACGGACATCTGCAATTGCAATGTTCCGCCCTCGGGGAGGCTATAATGCGCAATACCATCTGAGTTTTTATATTTAAGCGGAAATCCGCCGGGAATTTTAGAAATAGTCTGCTCTAGAAGATCTTCGCAAGACTCGTCACCGTGCCAGTAGACTTGTTCGTCAAATTTCCCTGCAGATTGCCAATGAGTATCTTGCGCCAGAGCCATGGCCGCTATGAGCCCCATAAGCCCAGCGGCGACAAATAATCTTACGAATTTGGAAAATCCCCGCATGGGACAACTGTAAAAGCGAGTACGCGGATTGCAAGCGGCTATCACACGCTTTGCATTTATCAAAAAAGACCAACGGAAAATCTGCGTGGCCA
>CAYQNQ010000176.1:0-3520 GCA_964418815.1 uncultured Hellea sp. | reverse complement strand
CTCCCCTCTATGAAACGGCGAATGTGGACTAGGTTTCAAACAAGCTCCAGCCGCCCTTCCCGGTTAGCTTACGCAAGATCACATAAAGCAGCAGGCCAATAGGGCCCAGCATAAAGGTGAGCAGCAGACACGGTATTAGAAGCCAGTGCGAAAAACCCCTGCGCTGCGCATCCCGCGCTTCCCAGGCTCCAATGAACAAATCAAATACCAGAAAATGAACCCAGCCTATCAGCATGCCCACATCGGCGGAGAACAACGTCCTCACCCCGTCAATGGAAGAAAAACCACCGCCCTCAGCCCCGTGGCCCATATAGGCCAATATCATTCCGGCTAAATAGACAGCTCCCAATAGTAATGGGTAAAGCATTGAATGAACGAGAGTTTTGGTGACGTTCCAATTCGGCGCCAAAATCAAAAGCGCCCAAGCTGGCAATACCGACATGTTGACGATCGTAAACCAAAGATCAAAATTCATTATTTTCTTCCCCTGCGCCCTTGTTTTGGTAACAGGCCCTAGCACGAATTTTCAAGGTCCGCACGATGAAACCGACACTCCAAACTGATGGCGAATTTAAAGACTGGTTATTCTGGCCGCAGGAGGCGTTCGAGTTTGGCGCGGCCGGACCCTTTTATTACAAAAAAATCGGGGATGAATATGTCAGTAGGTTCCGCGCCGAGAAAAAGCATCTTAATGGCGGCGGCACAGTCCATGGCGGATGCCTCATGACATTCGGAGACTTTGCCCTGTTCTCCATTGCAGCCGATTACATTGACTTTTACGCCGTCACTGTGGCGTTTACCAGCGAGTTTTTGTCCGTGGCAAAAGAGGGCCAATTGATGGAGGCCAAAGGCGATGTTCTCAAAGCGGGCGGATCTATTATTTTTGTTCGGGGCGTCATCACCGCCGACGGAGATCCGGTTCTGAACTTTTCCGGAACCATCAAAAAACTCAAACCGCCGAGCTGACCTATTTTTGACCGGGCAGGACTTCATATAAAACGATTAGGTGTCCATCGTAATCCACAAAGGCCTGCTCGATAAATTCGAAATCTACGCCGCCGGCTATTTTTGACTCAGTAATTTCAAGGCCTAGCGCCTGCACTTTTTCAATTTTTCCGCGCAGATCCGTTACGCCGATAACATGAGCCGTTCGGTGCGGCGCGTTTGGAAGCGCGGCCATATCAGCGCCCGTAACTTCGGTCAGTGCCATGACACGGGCTTCGGCGGCCTCATTTAATGTGACTGAGCGCATTTTCGCGTTCCGGGGAATATTAAATACCGGGTATGAAAAACTGTCGGAGGCACTTTCGGAAATAGCCCCGGCTTCAAACTCCAATATATCGCGATAAACTGCCAAAGACCGCTCAATATCTGCCACAACCAGATTTGGACGTTTAAAATGCGGGTATTCGATAGAAGCGGACGCATTATTCGTAGATGTTTTCGGTGCTTCGGCTTTGCAGGCCGACAATGTTAAAATAGCCGCGATTAATATTAGTCTCATAGGTCCTCCCAACCACTAGCTACCAAAACCGGCGCGGTGAACATTGATATGTGTCACCCGGATTAGGATTTGACCTTGAATGTCTTTTCCGTAAAAAGCCAATTGGGGAAAATAGGGGCCAATTCATGCAATTTCGTAAGTCCAAAGAGTTTCTAATACATTTGTTTTCAATTTTCAGTTGGCGATGTTTTTTTCTGAGTATCGCCGCTGTTATTTCTACATTGTTTTGCATGCGGATGGGATGGACGGCCGACTATCCCATGGCTTTGATCGGAACGGCCGTTATTTTCCCAATCGTCTTTTCCATAAACAGCGCTTATCTGAGACGCGAGCAGGCTCTTGGCCACTATGCCCAGATAAAGGCCAATTTGCGCTCCCTCTATTATGCGCTCTCCCATTGGCATGGCAGCCTGTCTGACCAGGAAGACGCCAAACTCCGCGAGGCTGTCAGCCGTCCGCTATTTTCAATTCGCAACCTTCTGACAAAAGACATTTACGATATTCGGGAGAACGAGAAACCCGTCTACGCGTCCTTTGCAGATCTGTCAGAAATTATAGAAGTAAAAGCGCAGGCCAAGGACTTCACCGGCGCAGAAGTCTCCTGCACGCACCGCTTTTTGAACTGTATGATGATTGAGTTTGAGACGCTTAAACACATTTACCAATATAGAACGCCGCGTGCCCTTCAGGCTTTTTCAGACGTGTTTATCACCGTCTTGCCGATCCTCTATGGTCCTGTGTTCGCAGCGCTGGCTCTCAATGTCGACAAAAACAAATTTTTAGTTTTGCTGGTGCCGGCTCTTTTTGCCTTTGTTCTTTCCAGCCTTGATAATATTCAGGCCGACTTGGAAGATCCCTTTGATGGTATTGGCGTCGACGACATGGTGATCAATGCGGAAATTTTTCAAACGACCTTGTCTGTCAAGTCGGCAACACAAGCGGCGCTGGCCCAGACTGATAGCTAACGATCCTTATCGATGAAACGAAACAGACCTTCTTGCGCGGTTGAGGCAATAAGGCGTCCATGCTCGGAGTAGAAACTGCCGCGATTAAAGGTCCTCGCGCGGCCTGACCGGGGGCTATCCAGATAATAGTAATTCCAGTCATTGACGTTGATATTGCCGTGGAACCACATGGCGTGGTCAAGGCTTGCGCCCATCATTCTGCCCGTCGCAAATCCGTCGCCGTGGGGCCGAATGCCCGTGCCCATCAAAGCTTTGTCGGATATGTAGGCCAGTATTGTCATATGCATGACCGGATCGTCGCCGACCTCTGGATGAACTTTAAACCAGAACCCGTGGCGGGGTTCATATTTCCCGGGATTTATCAGATCGCCCAAAAACGGCGAGCGGAGCTCTATGATATCCTCGGGAAAGATAAGATAATTGCTGCGGATCCGGCGGGCCATTTTATCGGAGACTTTTTTTGCAAATTCGGCAGCTTTGGCGTTGTCGGACTTAATGCCCTCATGCGGAGGTACGTCTTCCGGTAGATCAAATTGATGGGACGGGCCGTCTTCTATGCGGTGAAATGAGATAGAGCTGTTAAATATGGCCTCGCCGTTTTGCTGCGCCACGACCCGGCGGGTGGAAAAGCTCCGGCCGTTTCGGATCGGGTCGACCTCGTAAATAATGGGTTTGGAATGATCGCCGGGCCGCAGGAAATAGCCATGGAGGCTGTGGGGAACCTTGTCTTCGTCAACAGAACGATAACCTGCGTTTAACGCCTGCGCCAGCACCTGCCCGCCAAAGACGCGCTTAAGGCCCATAGGCAGGGAATCGCCGCGAAACAAATAGCGGTCCAGCGGTTCCACATGCAAAGTGGTCTTGAGTTCGTCCCATGTAAACATGGACGCGGGTGTGGCACGAATGAAAAATCCCTTCAAGGGATAAGCCTGTCCGTGCGCGCATAGCTGATATGTCAAACTGCTTTGTGAAATTTGAAGGGGAGCAAGCTCCCCCTCGCCTCCATTTTCATGGGTTGCCTCAGAAAGGCAACCGCCCACATATCGATGGA
>CAYQNQ010000175.1:0-5636 GCA_964418815.1 uncultured Hellea sp. | reverse complement strand
CGCGCCCAACGGCAGAACTGCTTCGGCAATGGTCAACAGATCACCCGGAGTTTTCTTTTCTGCCGCGCAAGTTCAAGATCGCGGTCACCGGCAGTCCCAATGACCGGGCGGTCACCAAGGCCCATGATATCGGCCTTCGGATTGTCCAGAACACCGAAGGCGAAGTCGGATATAAAATCATCGTCGGCGGCGGCCTCGGCCGCACGCCCGTAGTCGGAAAAATCATCCGCGACTTCCTGCCCAAAGATCATCTGCTGCCCTATATGGAAGCTATTTTGCGGGTCTATAATGCCGAGGGTCGGCGCGACAATAAATATAAGGCCCGGATCAAAATCCTCGTCAACGAGGCCGGCCTGGACGTCATCCGCGAAAAAGTCGAAACGGAGTTTGCGCGCCAAATGGCGGAAACCGGCGGGCCTGTGGTCAATATTGACCCGGCGCAGCTGGGGCGTATCAAAGAATTTTTCCTATCGCCAGAGCTTGAGGCGAGCGCGGATATTTCCGCCTATGAAAAAGCCCGGGACATGGACCCGCTCTTTCGCTCTTGGACCGACACAAACCTTTTCGAGCATAAGCAGGAAAACCACGCCATTGTGACCATCTCGCTTAAAGCTATTGGCGAAGCACCCGGCGATGCCTCAAAAGCGCAAATGCACGTCATCGCCGATCTGGCGAAGCTTTACGGCTATGATGAACTGCGGATCAGCCATGAGCAAAACGTGATCCTGCCGCACGTCCATAAAAACGATTTGCCGAGTGTTTATGCGGCCCTGCGCCAGCACAAGCTGCATACGGCGAATATAAACCTGATCAGCGATATTATCGCCTGTCCCGGCCTGGATTACTGCGCCCTTGCGACCGCCCGCGCTATCCCTATCGCGCAGGATATCGCCCAGCATTTCTCTGATCCGGCCTATGCCAAGACCATCGGCGAAATGAAGATCAAGATCTCGGGCTGTATCAATAGCTGCGGCCACCACCACGTTGCCCATATCGGTATTCTCGGCCTGGAAAAAGCGGGCCGGGAAAACTACCAAATCACGCTGGGCGGCGATCACCGCGAAGATCTGGAGATCGGCAAACGCATCGGACCGGGCTTTGACGCGGACCAAGTGGTTCCGGCCATTGAGCGTCTGATCGAAGCCTATCTGGAGCTGCGCACGGGCGAAAAAGAAACATTCCTCATGGCCTATCGCCGTTTGGGATCCGCGCCGTTCAAGGCGGCCCTTTATCCTGAAAAGGTCACTCAAAATGCATAGTTTGAAATTCAACGACACGAAGTCCCTGCTCGTCGATGCCGTCAAAAATGAATTCGCCGGCCGTATCGCCCTGGTCTCGTCCTTCGGGTCGGAATCTGCCGTGCTCCTGCACATGATCGCGCAAATCAATCCAGCGACAACGGTTTTGTTCAACGAAACGGGTATGTTGTTTTCCGAAACTCTAGAATACCAGAAAAGCCTGAGCCGGGAATTGGGCCTGACCAATGTGCGGCTTATCCGGCCCACATTGCAGGAGCTCGGGAAACTCGACCCCAAAAACGACTTGCACAAATCCGATACGGATGGCTGCTGCAGCCTGCGCAAAGTGAAGCCCCTTCAAAGGGCTTTAGTACCCTATGCGGCCTGGATTACGGGCCGGAAACGCTACCAGACCAAAGACCGGACGAATTTGTCCTTTCGCGAATATGATGACGCGCACCGGGTTAAGATCAACCCGCTGGCAGATTGGACGCGCGAAGACGTACAGGCCTATCTGGACCATTTTGAAATCCCCAAACACCCTCTGGTCAAAAGCGGGTTTAAGTCCATCGGATGCTCGCCCTGCACAACGCCTATCGCCGAGGGTGAGGATTTCCGGGCCGGACGGTGGCGCAATACCGAAAAAATCGAATGCGGCATCCACTTTGTCGACGGCAAACCCGTTCGCACGGGCCGCATAGGAGCTTAAGGTCATGCCTCTGATTACCGAAAACGGGTTTGCTGAAATCAGCCCCATCAACTTTATGGATCTGGAAAGTTGGGATCAGCAAAGCCCTGCCGCCCTCGATGTTCCCAATGATTTATCGCCCGATGTTCTGGCGCAGAAATTTGAGAAAATCGAAGTCATCCGCATACCCTTTCCGAGCTTTGCCGATGGCCGCGGATTTTCCCTGGCCAAGACCCTTCGCAATCTGGGCTATCAAGGCCGCCTGCGCGCCAAAGGCCACATCATCAGCGATCAGTTTTCCTACGCCCTGGACAGCGGGTTTGATGAGGTGGAAATCGACGAAGAACAGGCTGAGCGCCAACCGGAAAACCACTGGAAATATAACAAGCGGCAGAATTACCGGGATAAGCTGGCCGGGCGCGTAGAGAAAACCTTCCCCATCCCGGACGGCGTGTTTGCCGAAACGGTCACCGAAGTTGAGCATTTCACAGACCGGCTGTTTCGCTTTCGCACCACACGGCCCGCCAGTTTCAGATTTCGCTCAGGCGAGTTTGTCATGATCGGTTTGCCCAATGCCGAAAAACCCGTCTACCGGGCGTATTCTATCGCCTCCCCCGCCTGGGATGACACGCTGGAATTTTACTCCATCAAAGTCCCGGACGGGCCCCTGACCCGGCACCTGCAAAAGATCGTGCCCGGCGATAAAATTCTGCTCAAGAAAAAAGCGACGGGCACTTTGGTTCATGATGCGCTCCTGCCTGGAAAGCGGCTTTGGATGCTCTCAACCGGCACCGGCATTGCGCCGTTCGCCTCGCTCATTCGCGACCCGGATACTTACGAAAAATTTGACCAGGTCATTCTGGTTCATACCTGCCGGCAAGCGGCCGAGCTTAAATATGGTTATGACCTCATCGAGACGGCCAAAAACGATCCGCTCGTCGGGGAACAGGCGGCGCGGCAGCTTATTCACTACGCAACTACCACCCGGGAAGAGACGGCGAATATGGGCCGCATAACAACTCTGATAGACAACGGAAAACTCTTCGCAGATCTAGGTATTGACGATTTCGGCCCGGCGCAAGACCGCGTCATGATTTGCGGCTCCATGGACATGCTCAAAGAACTCAAAGCCATTTGCGAAGCCCGCGGCTTTGATGAAGGCACAAACCGGGAGCCGTCCCAATTTGCCGTCGAAAGGGCCTTTGTGGGTTAGCGTTTGATACCCGTGGCGCTTCTTCGGAATATTTGAAAAAATAGGCCTCAAATCCATTAATTCTGAACATATTGCTGCATTGCGCTGGTGAAATGAATGGCGGTGAATGGTATTCGAATATCTGCTTTGGGGCAAAACTAAACATTGGCCTGACTGTAGTTGGTAGATTGATTTTACGTTTTCAAACGACTAACGTTTAAGCCAAAAATTGCACCGAATTAGAAAAAACATGTTTAAAACTTGATGCCTAAAAAGGGAGGAAAGCCCCATGCGTTACGGAATTATGATTACGATCGCGGCCTTTGGCTTTGGACATTCAGCACTGGCCCAGACTCAAGTCGGTTTTCATGTCAACGCTCCCAATCAATCCTGCCGCGAGGTTATTTTTGAGTATAAGGACACTAAGAAAGCGGGCGCTAAACAGGTCCGGGAAATCGTGGCAAACCCTAATGGTAAAAAGGGCAAGTTTTCCCCCCTGCTGAAGGTGACCGTAGAACCGGGCCATCACCACATTGCGCAGATTACGTGCAAGGGTAAAACCGCCAGCAAAAACTACTCACTGGTACATGCATGGGACAAACGTCTCCTTGGCGGCGCGCTTCCGGGCTTTAGGATAGATGAGCTTCATTACGATATTGCGCAGAATGAAACCGTTTATATTGGCGCGTTTGAACGGGTGGATATGGGACAATATAGAGCCCGCCGAACCGGGGCGCAACTTGACTTAGATGCCCCCCTTATGACGGATCAAAGCCAGCGAGCGATTGACGCTGGCGAGCTTAGTGCCGGACGATTTAAAGCGTCGTTGATTGGCGCGACCTTCAACACGGGGTTTGCTGCGACAAAGCAGGAAAAATTAGACGCCCTGAGTGATCTGAATGATAGCTTGATTGACGGCACCAATCCCGCGCCTATGCCGGCTAGTGGCGGCAAGGGTGAACTGGCTCTGCACTATTTTAATAATTCAAGCTGCCCAAATCCAACAGGCAGATTAGTGAAAATCGACGCTTCTGGCGAGACCGGCAAGTCGGAAAAATTCAAGTTTAAAAAGGCCAAAACAAATACAAAAAACCCTCTTTATTTTAAATCCCTGGCTACCGGTCGGTATCACCTCACCGGACTTAATTGCGACAATAATCTATTCGCACCCAAAGACATTTACGCGGAATTTGACATTCACGACAAAGAAACCACATATGGCGGCGAGCTTTTTATGGATGTCAAACTAGATCTTAGCGCTGGAAAAGTACGTCAGTCGTTTAAACTTGCGACGCGGGATAGATTTTCAGACGCGAAGAACGACAATAAAGCCAAATATGAATTGGTAAACCGGAACGGGTTAACACCCACAGTTATGAAGGCTCAAACCGACGGTGTCGTTGACCGCGCCAGCACAAAAACAAGCGCCAAAGCGTCCCAATATAAAATCTACAGGGACGCTCAAGAGACGTATGGGGACAAGTTGGTCTTTCCCAAGCCTAAACTGTAATACTTCTAAAAACTGGGCTATAACATGACAGCGCATTTTAAATTTGTCCTAACTGTTTTTCTTTTTCTGTTTGCCCTTTACCCCGTAAAAGTTTTGGCGGACTCTCCGCCGAACAAATCTGTGACCTTGGAGCATGAACGCGAAGGACCGTATAAGTTTTTCAGGTTTAGCACGATCAGTCCGAACGGAACACATGCTGTTTTGCGGGCCTTTGAGGATGGCCCTCGAAAAGACTATTTTCTGGTTTTCGATTTAGTAACCGGCAAACAAAAATGTAAAATCCCAACAAAGATGTTGGCTCCGGATACAGTTTCATGGGATCAATCAGGAACCAGCGTTCGAGTCTTTAAAGCTTCGCCTTTGCTGTATTATGCAGATTTAGACATAGCTGCCTGCAAGAGCTCTCAACTTAAAAAATATTCTAAATCCGCTTTTAGCAAAATCGATCTATCACGAGATAAACAAAAACTACTGGCCGCCAATTTAGTCTTAACCGGAAATTCAGGCAAAATATTCAGTCCGGTTGTTGGAGTTTGGGATGCCAAAAGTGATCAACTGAAACCCATTATTCAAATCAGGGCTCATAGCGAAGAAATTTTTGACGCGGTTTTTACGCCGGACGGAACAAAAATTGTCACGCTGAGCGCTGATAAAACCGCCCGTATCTGGGATGCGAACACGGGCGCTGAACTTCATAAAATTAAATTTTCGCACGGCACACCGGAAACGGTGACGTTCTCCCCGCAAGGTCATTTACTGGCAATTCATACCAGGTCATGGGCCGACAATCGCATTTTATATCTTGTGGATCCGGTAACTGGAAAAATAAAAAAGAAAATCGACAGCAATATAAAAGCGGACAAAGATGACCGTAGATTTCATAATTTGGAAGGCCCAAAATCCGGTAAAGGTTTTGAAAAAGTCTGGTTTTCTCAGGATGGAACGCGGCTTTTCACTCAATCGCGAGAAATAACAATGTGGGAGGCGCGCTCCGGGAAAAAAATCCAA
>CAYQNQ010000174.1:0-5673 GCA_964418815.1 uncultured Hellea sp. | reverse complement strand
ATGGACAATTCTTTCGGCAATTTCGGGATTTCTCTTCCCGAGCGCAGCGCCGATAGAGCTCCAAGAGTACCTATTCCTGAACCGACACCTCAGAACGGTGATGATGATGTCATCACACTGACCATCAAAGGTCCGGTTCATATGGCAAGAACAACAACTAATAATCAGGGCCAACCTGAAGTCATTCCGGCTGTTCACAAAGAGGAAAAATAATAACAAACTCTTTACCGAACACAAAAGCTATGGAATTGAACTAACACGCCTTCGGGCGTGTTTTTTCGATTCTGAAGCAAGGAAATTTTGTGCGTCTTATTTTGTCCTTTTGTTTAATGCTTTGGGCTTTGCCCAGCTGGGCGCAAAACGAATTTCAAACACCCGCCGACCACGCCATCATAATGGACTATGACACCGGTATAATTCTGTTCGAAAAAGGTGCCCGCAATCCTGCCTACCCGGCTTCCATGACTAAAATCATGACAGCGGAATTGGTGTTCAATCAGATCCGCGCTGGCGCGATCAACATGGATACAGAATTTACGGTTAGCGAAAATGCCTGGCGCAAAGGCGGAGCAGCCTCCGGGGGCTCAACCATGTTCCTAAAACTTAAATCCTCTGTCCGTGTTGAGGATCTCCTTCGCGGCGTTATCATACAATCTGGCAATGATGCCTGCATCGTCCTCGCTGAAGGCATTGCGGGATCAGAGGCGGTTTTTGCCGACATGATGACGGAACACGCAAAAGATATTGGCCTGGAGACTGCGCGTTTTAAGAACTCCACAGGGCTGCATGACCCTGAACATGTCATAAGTTTGAAAGATTTGGCAAAACTGGCCCGGCGAACCATTGCCGATTATAGTGAATTTTACTCGATCTATTCAGAAAAAGATTTTGAATGGGGCGGAATCAAACAGGGCAATAGAAACCCGCTACTGGGTAGATTCGAAGGCGCTGACGGTCTTAAAACAGGTTATACTCAAGCCTCTGGCTACGGGCTCGTTGCCTCGGCCAAGCGAGGAAATATTCGCCGAATCATCGCCTTTAACGGCCTAGACAGTAAATCTGAACGGGCCAGAGAAAGTCTGAGGCTCATGCAGGCGGCGTTTGATAGTTTTCGGGTTTACAATCTCTATGAGGGTGGCCAATCGGTAACATCAGCAAATGTGTTCATGGGAAAAACGAACACAGTTGATCTGGAAACAGCCGAGCCTTTGAGTATTGGGCTGGCGCGCACCGCAAGAACAGGGCTAAAAGTTAAAGCCGAAATCCCAAGCGAAGTCGCCGCGCCGATTGCAAAAGGTCAAAAAATTGGCCATCTGATCGTCACGGCCCCGGGAATGGTTGAACGAAAAGTTCCGCTATTTGCAGCCAGCGACGTTAAACGTAAATCAATATTTGGCCGGGCAGGCGAAGCCCTGGTAAGCATGTTTGGAGGATAAATGCGCGGAAAATTCATTTCGTTTGAAGGCGGCGAAGGCGCCGGCAAAACCACTCAGGCCGAGCGATTAGCCAAGGCCCTAAACAATGCGGGCATTGAAACCCTTTTAACGCGCGAACCCGGCGGAACTTTTGGCGCCGAAGCCATACGGGACCTGGTTTTGGAAGGCACATCAGATCGCTGGTCCGGGTTAACGGAGCTATTGCTCATGTACGCGGCGCGTCTTGATCATGTTGAAAAACTTATTGAGCCGGCCCTAGACCGCGGCGTTTGGGTCATTAGCGATCGTTTTTCCGACAGTTCTGTTGCCTATCAGGGCTATGCCCGTGAGCTGGGAAAGGAACGCGTAGAAGCTGTCCACAAGGTGGTATTGGGCGACTTTCAACCGGATATGACCGTTCTATTTGATATTGATCCCGTCATGACCATGAAACGCGTTGAAACCCGCGGCGAAGAAATTTCCCGTTTTGACGGAGAGTCCATTGAGTTTCATAAGACGATTCGAGAAGCCTTTTTAGAAATCGCTGAAGACCATCCCGATCGGATTACCACGGTCAATGCAGATTCCAGCCGCGAAATTGTCGAAACCCAAATATTGTTTTCCGTCGTTCAGAACTTTCCAGAGCTGGCCGGAAAACTTGGAGACTCCGGTGGCAGGGGCTGAGGACTTACCCGAAGCGGATCGTGCGCCGGGCTGTCCCCACCCGCGGGACACTTTTGATCTCATTGGTCATCAACAAGCTGAGCTAAAATTCATACAGAGCTGCGCATCCGGTAAAATCCACCACGCTTGGCTGATTTCCGGAACGCCCGGCACAGGAAAGGCAACGCTGGCCTACCGAATGGCCCGGTATTTATTGGGCGCACAGTCATTGCTTGGGGAGACATTGGACATACCCTCCGATGATCCTGTCTCTCAACGCATCGCTAGCCAGGGACATGGAGATCTATTTGTTCTTAGACGGCCTTATGATTTTAAAACTAAAAAACTCAGAAGCGAAATTCCAATTCATGAAACCCGGCGCCTAACCGAGTTTTTTCAAACCAAACCATCTGAAGGTGGTTGGCGGGTCTGTATTGTCGACAGTATGGACGAGATGAACCGTAATTCAGAAAATGCGATATTAAAATCTCTTGAAGAACCGCCGGACCGAACGGTCATCATCCTTGTTTCAAATAACCCCGGCCGTCTTCTGCCCACCATCCGGTCCCGTTGTCTGCATTTGGCGCTCAGGTCAGTTGATCCCGATCTGATTGTCCCTTGGCTGAAGCGGCGACACCCGGACGCATCCGACAATATACTGCAAGCTGCTGCTAAACTATCACGGGGAGGTCCCGGAAAGGCCACGGCAATAGTCTCGAACAGCGCCTCTGTTCTCAAGCCGCTAACCCAGTATTTGTCCAGCCTCGGTTCTACGGAAGCAAAATTAGATCACAAGATCGCTTCAGCCCTTTCGGGGAAAAATGCCAGATCAGAACGTCAACTATTTTGGGAAGCTCTGCAGGATGTCATTCAATCTCAAGCCAAGTTTTCGGCAAGCGGAGAATGGTCAGGGGCGTTCAAACCTCTGCCCGTTTCAAAGACTCCCGCCGCCTGGGAAGGCCTTTGGGCCAAATGCATACATCTGCAAAACCGGGAGCAGGCCCTTAACATGGACAAAAAATCCGTGATGTATGAGGCCTTATCGTCTATAAGGTCCGGGTAATTGCATCCGGGGAGATCACGATGCCAAAAATTCATGTTGCCCGTTCCAAGACCATTAATGCGCCCGTAGAAAAGGTCTATGACATCGTATCGGACCTGGGCAAATGGACTCCGTGGTCCCCATGGTTGATCATGGAGCCTGAAGCCAAGGTCGACATCAGCAATAATGGCGAGTTTTACGAATGGGAAGGTAAGCGCGTTGGCTCGGGAAATATGCGGGTCATCCATAAAGATGAAAATAAACGGGTAGACTTTGACCTTGCCTTTTTAAAACCGTGGAAAAGCACAGCTAAAACATGGATGGAATTAGAGCCTTCAGCCGGCGGCACAAAGGTCACCTGGCTAATGGACAGCTCACTCCCGTTTTTCATGTTCTTCATGAAAAAGATGATGCTCGCCTTTATTGGTATGGATTATGAGCGGGGTCTCAACCTGCTAAAAGATTATACCGAGCACGGAGAAGTTCATTCCAAACTCGAATGGACAGGCGAGCGCGAATACACAGGCGGGCCATTTGTCGGGATTGAGAAAACCATCTCAATGGACGAAATCGAAACTGCAATGACCGCCGATTTTGAGAGTCTCGGCCAATGGGCGAAAGCAAATTCCGAAAATGCCAAAGACCTGATCTGTATTTATCACAAATTTGATATGGTAAAACAAATCGTCAGCTATACAGCCGCTATTACATGTCATTCCGCACCCGATATTATCCCCGTAGGAATGATCCGGGGATCTCAGGCCGCTTCTAAAATTTACACGCTGACCCATTTCGGGCCCTATCACCATCTTGGAAATGCTTGGACCACTATGCATAACATGATGCGCCAAAAGGAATTCAGAGCGCAAAAGGGCTATCATCCTTTTGAACTTTATGAAAACAGCCCGGTGGAAACGAAACCCAATGACCTGCGTACGCAGATAAATTTTGCGCTGAAATAGTGTTTGTCGATAGCCATGTAAATCTCCACGGCGAGAAATTTGCCGATGATCTGGGTGAGGTTATAGCGAGAGCCAATGATGCGGACATTTCCGCCATGCTAAATATTTGCTGCAACATCAAAGACATGGACGCGGTTCTAAAAGTGGCTGAAGATTTACCGAATATGTGGGCCAGCGCCGGAACACATCCTCATGACGCCAAAGACAATCCAAATATCACCGCGGAAGATATTTGCGCTCATACCGACCATCCAAAAGTGGTTGGCATTGGCGAAACCGGTCTAGATTTCCACTATAATTTCTCGGAGAAAGACGCTCAAATTCATAATTTCATGGCTCATATCGACGCTGTCCGCGCGAGCGGGCTTCCGCTTATCATTCATACCCGCAATGCCGACGAAGATATGGAAGCCATTTTGACCGAAGAAATGGCAAAGTCGCCATTTAAGGCGCTGCTCCACTGCTACACATCCGGAGAGCGGCTTGCCCGGGCCGCCGCCGAAATGGGCTGCTATTTCTCCGTCTCTGGTATCATCACCTTTAAGAACGCCCATGAAGTCCGGGAAATCGCGTCCTGGATCCCGGAAGACCGGATTATGATAGAGACCGACTGCCCCTATCTTGCGCCTGTCCCGCACCGCGGTAAACGCTGCGAACCATCAATGGTGCCGTTGGTCGCTGAAAAGCTCGCTGAAATACGCGGCTGGTCTCTCGAGGAATGCGCGCAAAAAACCACGGATGCATTTTATAACTTCTTTGACAAAGCCAAGAGGCCAACATGACCCTGCGCATAACCATATTAGGCTGCGGCTCATCGGGGGGCGTGCCGCGCGTTGGCGGCGATTGGGGCGTTTGCGACCCTAGTAACCCTAAAAACCGGCGTATGCGCTGCTCAGTTCTTATTGAGCAGTGGGAAGGAGAGGCCGAACCGCCCCAGAAAGAACGCACGATTGTTTTGGTGGATACATCGCCGGATCTTCGCGAACAGCTCCTAATGACGCATACAGGCCGTCTGGATGCGCTTTTGTTCACCCATGAACATGCCGATCAAACCCATGGTATCGATGATGTCCGGGCTCTTGCATACAGAATGGCGAAACGCATTCCCACTTACATGGACAAACCCACAAAGGCAGAAATCGTTCTTCGTTTTCACTATCTTTTCGAAACGCCCGAAGGGCGGCTACATCCACCCATTTTAGATTTGCAACCCTTACTCAGCGACGGGGACACCATTGATATCAACGGGCCCGGCGGCGAGATTAAAGTGGAATACCTTGCTCTATCCCATGGCCCGACACCGTCTGGCGGCTTTATTTTCAACGACAAAATCGTTTACACACCCGATGTCTGGTCAATCTCTGACGATGTGCTGGACCGTATCAATAGCCCGGATGTCTGGGTAACGGACGCTCTTAGATATAACGAACACCCTACACATGCGCATGCTGACCGCGCGCTGGAATGGATGGCCGGAACAAAAACCAAACAAGGCATTCTGACAAATCTCCATTTAGATATGGATTACGCGTCCTTGGAAAACGAATTACCCGGCAACCACAAGGCCGCGTATGATGGAATGCAAATTTCG
>CAYQNQ010000173.1:0-5735 GCA_964418815.1 uncultured Hellea sp. | reverse complement strand
CTGAATCTTCGGAAGAATATCCGGCTCTCATGAATGCGGATGGCGACTACGAAATACGCAATTCTGGCGGCGCGAGAATGACCAGGTTCGAATGCTTGTTTAACAGTGTCAAAGCGGCAGTCGAGTCCAATGATGAACCCTATCAGGAAATTATACTGAATTGCGGGTGATGAAGAGCTTTCAAGCCATAGTGGTAGCCTTCATTCTGGCTATATTGGTTGGTTGCCAGACGACGGCATCCAAGCCTGACTCTAAACAATCCGTCACTGAAACGATAATTATAGCCGATTATGTTTGCGCGGATGGCAGGTGGACAACTCGGGGTGACGATTGCTTGGTCACTAAAAAACAATGTGATAATGGCGAGTGGATTTTGGAGGCGGAAACATGCCCCTATACGGTCAATGCCGACTCTACGGTAAAATGCTGGGATAGCAGCCATGAAGAGTTTCCAAGTAATTGTCCTCTCGTCCCGGCAACACCATCCAAAACGGGTACAGAGACCTTGGAATTGGAAATTCTCGAAAAGGCAATAGAATGTTGGGATGGAAGCGCGGTGGATGATCAGGCATTGTGCCCGCAATGGGATCCACCGACGCTTGAAATCTATACTTGTAAAGACGGCCGCAACGTAAACCGACTCTTTGATTGCAAATCTCCGGAAGAAAAATTAGCCGATATGGGCACACAAGTCTGCGAAGAACAGGGCTTGAATTTTGACCCTGAAACCAGCAGCTGTATCGAAACTGCCAACAAATAAGTAAATTACTGAAAATGCCCTACGGCGAAACAACTTACCCCACATCCAAAAAGGCGCGGGAGCACCTGTTTGATCAGATCATCACTGCGGGCCGCACGGGCAAGAGCCATGCCCAGATGGCCAAGGAGATCGGCATCAGCCGGGAGACGCTTAAAACCTGGCTGGCGGATCATGCGGACCTTGCGCAGGTCATGTCCCTGGCCGATGATTACGCGCTGGCCTGGTGGGAAGGCCTCGGGCAGCGTCAGGCCGAAACCCGCGAGGGTAATAGCTCGGTCTTTATGTTCATTATGAAGAACCGGTTCGAGAAAGATTACGGCAAAGACGCGCCGCCCGAGCCCGCCCAGCCCCTGGACGTCACGCCGCTCTCACAGCTCTCGCCCAAAGCGCGGGACAAAATGCGGAAATTATTGCGCCGCGAAATGGACCAGGCCAAATGACTTAGACTTTTTTTGGTCATTTACAATTTTGTGTCAGTTCGGGGTGGATTTAGGGCCAAAACTTCCTAAATCAATTTAATGGGGATTCTCAAGACAACAGCCAAATTTAAAATGAACGGACCGGATGGAAAGTCCGTAAAGTGGAAAGTCCACTCCACAGACCGCCTGAAAGAGGATGCGGTCAATTATGTCATTGAACGCGGCGGCAAAATTTTATTTGATCAGGATATCCCCGTAAAGGCGTCTGAAATATTCACGCCTAGGCTCGTAAAGCTGACAGCGCCGGAAGGCGATTTGGAATTCGAGATTGGCTGGATTAATTTACTCAAAATCGGCGCTGTGGTGCGCCGCGGCGGGCAAATCATCCATCGGACCCATAACAAACCCTTTCGGAGTCCCGGCAAGCTCGGAGCCTGGCTGGAAAAGGTAGAGGTCTATGCCGATCAGGAGGTCCCGGAACCGACCGAGAAGGAAATAGAGGATTTGAAACGGGCCAAGGAAATGGGCCCCGAACTCCTTGTCGATATTGGCATGGGTGTGTTCTTTTTCTTTTTTGCAAGAGAGTTCGGCCTGTTGGCGGCGGCCCTGACCGGCGCGGCGATTACGGTCGTCCTCTATATTATCGAGCGCTTTGTCAAAGTCAGCCTCCTTGGAGGGTTTGCGACGTTCGGTGTCATCATGGCTTTGATTTCTGCGGGCCTGGCCTATACGTTTCAGGATGATCTTTTCATCAAATTGCGCGGGTCGATCATGGCCGTGATCGGTATGTCCGCATTTCTATTCGACGGCATCGTTTTGAAAGGTGACTATCTGGGCAAACGCATGGCGAAATATATGGCCGGCTTGTTTGAGCTGAACCCCAGAAAAGGTAGTTTCGCCGTCGCCGCGTCCACCCTGATCATTATGGGGATTGATACGCCTCTGGCCTTCCTTCTGACGACGGAGCAATGGATCTGGTATAACAGTTTCCTGGACAGCCTCATCTCCATGCCGATTGTTATAGGCATGTTATATCTGGCGCGAGAGAAAAAGGCTAACACGGCTCCGGTAACAGCCGAGGCGGATTAGCGCCGAATATGGACAGAACTGATTAGCTAGCGACTACCTGTTACACCTGATTTCCCATTCAAAAAATAATCCACCCTTAAAATCGACAATTTGTGACCTGGGTAACTTTCGCTATTGGAGTGACAGTGATATTGAAATCAAAACGGGGTAAGAATCATGGAATCTACAGAGTCAAATAATGTCCGCGAATACAGATTGGGCAAAGGCATAAAAGGGGTCGGGATTGCTTTTATTTTTGTTGGATTGATGTTCCTTGGATTGGGTATTTTTATGCTCCTTATTGGCCTTGAAGAATCGGAGATGTTGTTCTTCGGGTTATCTTTATTCATTGGGGTGGTCGCTTTTTCAGTTATGGTCCCAGCTTATAAACATTTCAAAGAAGCCCAAAAATATAGCAAAAGCCGTGACCCGGTCATTACGCTCACGGACACGGACATAACATTCCATACCTGGCTTTTCGGACCTCTTGGAACGTATCAGTTTGAAAATATCGAAAAGGTCAGAACAAGGATGGGAAAACGCCTGGCAATCACAAGAGCCGGCGGAGATAAATACGGACATCACATTGGTTTTATTAAGACCAGCTTTTTGAAACGCGCCAAAATCCTGAAAGGCCGAACGACTATTTTGCAAAGAGGCGTTATCGATCCGGGCCCAATGACATTAAAAGACGATATTGTGGAATTATGGGGCGATAAAATTTCCGGCCACCGATCTGCAGATGCTTGGGAAATTTTCAGCGGTATTTTGGACGCTATTCCTGTCGATTAAATAGGTTTTGGGTTTTCGGCTGTTCAATCGGCGAAAACTATTCGAATACATCAATGCTTCACCCAATTGACCGGCTTCAGAACTTGCTGGATTCCAACCGACCCGCTGCCCTCAATGAACTTGATCGGCTGGCCTGTGAGGAAAGCCAGCTGGAGTTCACGCAAAAATTCTTCGAGGTGAGGGAAGGCGCGCCGTTTATAACGTCCCGTCATCACGAGACCATGGCGCGATTTCTGGACCAGGTTTTGCGCGGGGAGATCACCCGGCTGATTATCAATATTCCGCCGGGCTTTACCAAGACGCAAATGTGTGTGGTCGATTTTGTCGCCCGGGGACTGGCCATTAATCCGCGGGCCAAATTTATTCACGCCAGCTATAGCGAGAGCCTGGTCTCGGAAAATTCCATGGCCATTAAAGACACGATTTTGAGCGCGGAATATCAGGCGCTCTGGCCACTCGTCATCCGCAAAGACGCCCGCGCCAAGGGCCTGTGGAAGACAACAGAGGGCGGCGGTTTTCTGGCCCGCCCGGCCGGCGGCGCTATTACGGGCTTTCGGGCCGGGCGCATGGAGCCGGGCTTTACAGGCGCGCTAATCATTGACGATCCGCTCAAGCCCGACGACGCCGAGCGCAAGGCCACACGGGAGTTTGTCAATCAGCGCTGGGACACAACTTTTAAATCCCGGCTCGCACACGAAAAAGTTCCCGTGATCATCATCATGCAGCGCCTGCACCGGGATGATTTTAGCGGCTATCTGCTAAAGGGCGGCGGCGGATGTAAATGGCATCATCTCTGCCTGCCGGTCATGATCCATAAAGGCGCGCAGCACCGCCACTCCCATGCGTGGATGCTCAGCCACGGTCTCGCGCCCGGCCCGCTCTGGCCGGAAAAACTGGGCGCAAATGCCATAAGGGTTCTCCGGGCCGACGCCTACACATTCGGCGCGCAATATATGCAGCGTCCGGGTACGCGCGGCGGGGCCATATTCAAGAAAGCCTGGCTGCACCGCTATGACACTTTGCCGGATCTGGAATACCGGATGATCTTTGCCGATACGGCGCAGAAAACGGGTCAGGAACATGACTACTCCGTGTTTCAGTGCTGGGGCCGGGGACACAATGAAAATAACATCTACCTCATCGACCAAGTGCGGGGTAAATGGGAAGAACCGGAGCTCATCGAAGTGGCCCGCGCCTTTTGGGACAAGCAAATTAAATTCGGCCTGGAGGTAAATTACGGAGCGGTGAGGGCCATGGCCATCGAGGATAAAGTCTCCGGCACGGCGCTGATACAGCACCTCCGGCTCCATGATATTCCCGTCGAAGAAATCGGGCGCACGCGGGATAAAACCACAAGAGCCCGCAACGTCACGCCCGCTATGAAAGACGGCAAAGTTTTCGTGCCCAAATCCAAAGACTGGTACGGTGAATATGAAAGCGAGCTACTGGCCTTCCCCAAAGGCCGCCACGACGACCAAGTCGACCCGACCATCGACGCGATCGCCTATATGTGTGGTCATGGTAAGCGGCTGGTGGATTTGTATTGAGGTCTACAAGCTGCAGGATTTAAGATGGGATTTCGCTTCTTTTAGTTCTTCAACGTTAAAAAATATCGAAATCTGATCGGAGTTATATTTCCATCTCCAGCGGTCATAATTATTCTCAAAGCCAAAGATTGCAATGTTTTGAGCTTCGAGAGAGTTTATAATTTTACCGGGATCTTCAAGATACATTATCTGGCCTTTGCCGGGCTTATTAGACCAATCCAGAATGTAGGGATCTCCCGGCGTGGTCATAAAATAAACGGGTATATTTTTTTCGGGGGCTAAAAACGCTTCGATTCCAACGAATTTTCGACCGGACTCACACCCTATGTGAAGATGGCTCCACTCGGCTTTGGCGGAGAATTCCATTGTTCCTGGAGAAAATCCCTTAATCGTGATTACAGATGGGTTTCCAGGATTTTCTGAATGTGTCAGTGTCCAGTTGCCTGGAAGTTTCGTCCCGTGTATTTTATCAACGAAAATTTTTCCCGACGAGTCATAACAAGCTCCATTTTCAACGTCGGAGGTCAAGGTTTTGCAGTAACGGGCTGTCATATCCTCCAAACAGGGAACAGCGGCAGGCACAATTTTCTCCATGTCTGTCTCGCCTTGAAGACACTTTTCGACTTCACGTTCCATCAAACAGTAAGTGGTCTCGCATCCAGACTGAGCCCAAACTTGGACCGGATCGATCATGATAGCGAACAATGTGAAAACTATAAATTTCATTGGGCTCATTTTTGTCTCCTGTACGAAAAGCTAACTTAAATATATTCCTGAAACCAGAGGAAACACATGCAAATAACAGACAGACTAATCAAACTCGTCTCCGGGGTGGGCAATCCCGCTTTTGACAAAACGGCGGGGGCGGAGCTTGCTTTCGATACCATCGGCGAAGAACTGGCGGCCAATCTGTACCGCACATCCTGGATGGCGCGGGCGATTGTCGATGAGCCGGCGCACGATATGACAAGAGCCTGGCGCAGCTGGCAGGGGAGCGAGGCGCAGGGCAAGGAAGCCCAAGTCCAGCAGATAAGGGCCGCGGAGCGATCCTTACGCGTGCAGGGCAAGGTCCACAATGCTGTGCAGCTAGCACGGCTCACGGGCAAGGCGGCTATATTTATGGGCACAGGCGGCGATGCGGCCTTGCCT
>CAYQNQ010000172.1:0-5754 GCA_964418815.1 uncultured Hellea sp. | reverse complement strand
CCATCCAGCTGCGCCTTACTTTCCTCAAGCAAAGCCTCCGTCCAGATCAGCTCGCTCCGGTAATGGGCCTTTAAAAGCGCAAGCCGAATAACCTCCCCGTCCCACTCTTTGAGTAGATCATGAACCAGCTTCACATTGCCGAGGGATTTAGACATTTTCTCCGCGCCCATATTGAGAAACTCATTATGGACCCAGTAATTGGCCATGGTCTTGCCGTGGGCGCATTCGCTCTGAGCGATTTCGTTTTCGTGGTGCGGGAATTTCAGATCCACACCGCCGCAGTGAATATCAATGGTTTCGCCGAGTGTCTCCTTGGCCATGGCCGAGCATTCAATATGCCAGCCCGGACGGCCAAAGCCGAACGGCGCGTCCCAGCCGACACCGTCCAGCTCAGGTTTCCACAGCACAAAATCCGCAGAATTTTTCTTGCGGGCCACTTCGCCCTCGCCCACACGGTCGCCTTTTTTCAGCGCGTCCAGCGTATTGCCGGAGAGCTTGCCGTAATCCTTAAACTTGGACACATCAAAGAACACATGGCCATCGCTTTGATAGGCAAAATCGTCTTCGAGCAGCTTTTCGATAATGCTGATCATACCGCCTATGGTTTCTGTGGCCTTGGGCTGCACGGTGGGCATGAGGCAGTTCAGCGCCGCCAGATCTTCATTATAGATACGGGCATATTTCTCGGTAATCTCGGAAATTTCTACGCCCTGCTCTTTGGCAGCCTGGATAATCTTATCTTCAACATCCGTAATATTACGGGCATAAACAACATGGTCTTCCCCGTAGATATGACGCAGTACCCGAAACAGCACATCGGCCACGACGGCCGCCCGCGCATTGCCGATATGAGCATAGGAATAGACGGTCGGGCCGCAATTATACATGGTCACGCGCTCGGGGTTGTCCGGTTTGAAGACCTCTTTTTTGCGGGTCAGGGAATTATAAAGTTTCAGTTCCATCTGCTAATTCTAGAGTTTTTCACTTGCCTATTTGATTGCCGCGCTTATGTGAATTTTGAATGAATTTGTCCATGCAAAATAAGACGCGTCTGGCTTTTGCCATGATTGCGATTATGTTGGTGGCTGCCGCTATCATTGCCATGAACAAGACCAGCGGGCTACGCTTTAACGTCGACGGCAGTACGGCTTATGTCAACGGCGGAACCAATTCAAAATCCTATAGTGAACTTAAGGCGTTTCTGAATGAAAATCCGGAGGTCAACCGTTTCGTGCTGCAAAGAATGCCCGGTACACAGGACTCGAGCACCAATTTACGGATGGCCCGCATGATGCGAAGCCGGGGCATTGATACACATTTGGAACGGCGCAGTATAATCGCGTCCGGCGCTGTGGACCTGTTTATCAGCGGCGTCTCGCGGACGATGGAGTGCGGGGCACTCATCGGGGTTCACAGCTGGAGCATAGACGGTGTTCTGAGTCCGAAAGACATGGGCCGGGACGATGCGCAGCCCTATCACGAAAAATTCCTGTCCGACATGGGTGTGGACCCGAAATTTTATGTCTTCACCCGGGAAGCCGCCGAACCGGAGAGCATGCATTATTTGAACACTGAAGAGATCAAACACTTTGGGCTCCTGACGGAGCCATCAGGATGCTGATATGACAAACGAAAACGGAAAAATTGTTTCATTGGACGACCGCCGCCGGGCCAAGGAAGCCGCGGATAAAGTTATCCGGAAACAGCAAAAACGGCTCAAAAGAAAACCTCGAAATTACGGCGTGCTCGTGATCATCGCCATCGTTCTGGGCGCTTTGACGCTTAATTACGTGAATATGCGGCCCGCCGAAAATCAGTCTCTTGAATTTCGTGTTCTGGGCGACACGGCATTTGGCAACGGAACCTCGGATAGAACGTCACTGGCCTATTTTTCCCAATTTCTGGCTGCCCATCCGAAGGTCAAACATCTGATTTTCCAAAATATGCCCGGGACATCCGCCGGTATGGACAATTTGGAAATCGCCCGGTTGATCCGCAAGCGCGGCCTGTCGGTTCACCTGGAAAAAGACAGCGTCATTGCGTCGGGAGCTGTGGATTTGTTTATGGCCGGCACGAAACGGACCATGGAATGCGGGGCGAAAATCGGCGTTCACGGCTGGGAGACCGGCGAAGGCCGTAATTCTGATAATTTGCGCAGAGACCCGCTTCAGAGCACTTTCGAAGAGTTTTTGGCGGAGATGGGATATGACCCTGATTTTTATCAGTTCAAACAGGACGCGGCGCCCCCGAGCGGTATGTATTTCTTAAACCAAAGAGAAATTTCCCGCTTCGATCTTCTGACGGAACCGGCAAACTGCTCATAAGACCTATGCGAAATTGTCACTGGTCTTTGTTAAGGCATTTAGCGTATAGAGACAGGCTATGAGTAATGACACATCAAAAAAACCGGCCCTAAAGGCCGTTCCGGCCGCCCCGCGTCCATCCCGCGAAGCTGCCATGGAGGCCGTGCGCACTTTAATCGCCTGGGCGGGCGACAATCCTGAGCGCGAAGGCCTTATCGATACGCCAAAGCGCGTCATCGGGGCTTATGAAGAATGGTTCTCCGGATATGATCAGGATCCGGCCGACGTCCTCTCCCGCGTTTTCGAGGATGTGTCCGGCTATGATGACATGGTCATCCTTCGCGAGATCGATGTGGAGAGCCACTGCGAGCATCACATCGCGCCTTTTCTCGGCAAAGCCTATGTGGCCTATCTGCCGACGGACCGTGTTGTCGGGATTTCAAAAATCGTCAAAGTCGTCGAGATATTTGCCCGCCGCCTGCAGACTCAGGAAACCATGACCGCGCAAATTGCCAAAGCCATTGATGACGCCTTAAAGCCCCGCGGGACGGCGGTGATGATCGACGCCAAGCATCAATGTATGACCACGCGCGGTGTCCACCACCCTGATGTGGCCACTGTCACTACACAGTTTACCGGCGAGTTTAAATCCAATCTGGCCCTGCAAGAGCGCTTCATTCGGATGATTGGCCGCGCGGGTTAAGCGCCGGGCCCACCACCTCAATCTTATTGGTATAAACAATACCCGTATATCCCTTTGGGACCCGGGCCATATCTCTGTCCGTATCAATACCGCCCGCCAGATGACCGCCCAGATCGCCCCTTAGCATAGAGCGGCTGCCAACCTTATTTAAGCGCTTTTCAAAACGGTGGGGCCAGCCCCAGGCCAGGTATCTCAGATTTGCCGGAACGGTCACATTCATATTATGGCAGGATTTCGGGACATATCCGCTCCAGCCCAGGAGCAGATAGGATTGCAGACAGGCTTTCGTGTCCTGACGCGTCATATAGCGAATTTCCGGCCGCTCACCTTTGATAATTTCCAGCGGGTCCGGATGTCCCATAAATTCAATACGGCTCCAATCCCTCTCTGGCATATAATCCAATAGCTTTTTGGCTTCCGACTTGGAGCGGCTTTTAATATTGATCAGAAAATTTGTCTGCGGAAATTCGCCGAGCACTTCGCGCAGCGTCGGCATAGCGCCCACAAACTTGCCGCGAAAAGGAAAAGTTTTTCCGCCGTCCGCCGTATAGCCATAGCCGATGTCCAGCGATTTCAGATAAGCCAGATCCTGATCCCGGGTTTTGCCGGTGCCTTCCGTGCGGCAGTCAACGGTCCAGTCATGGAAAACCACAAACTCGCCGTCGGTTGTCGGGTGAATATCCAGCTCTATTATATGGGCTCCGGCATCCAGGGCGGCCCGCATGGACGGCAGTGTATTTTCTAAAAAGCCATGCGCCGGCTCATTTATGCGCTCGGCTGTGCAGGTTTTATTATTCAGATCTTTGCGATGATAGGTCTGGTGGACGCCGCGATGGGACAGGAGCGTCATTTCGCCGTCCGGCGGGCCGGCTATCCACGACGCATTATTCAAGTAAATCAGCGACGCGGCTATCCATAAACCGATTCCGAATTTGCGCCTTGTACGCATAATAGTCCTCCCATTTTATATGGGAAAAAAGCCACGTAAATGTGGTCCAATTGTGGACGCCGGATGTTTATTTTATGGAGATAACCGAGTAGCGGCGCGCGAGACGACGTTCAGATTTTCGGCAGACTAGAAGCCATTTGCGCATCATCCCTCCCCTTATTCTACCATTCGCTCTTACGGGCGGCCTGAAAGCCGGGGTCACATGATTATTGCGCATAGATGTCCTTCGTTATGATCTGCCTCCTTAGCATTATGAAAACGTGCTTTATCTTCGTCAGCGGCGCTTTCATTTCGATTATACGAATCTTGTATGAAGCTGGGTTAACAACAGGTTAAGTGCAAGCCAAACCCGGACTTTAGGCCAATAAAAAAGCCGCGGAAGTGCGCCCGCGGCATTTCGTGCATCAAAGTGATTTAAATTTAAGCGGCTTCTGCCTGCTTTTTCACAATGGCTTTTTTAATCTTCTTGGCTTTATCCGTCAGCTTGGCGTTTTTCGTGCCCATTAAAAAGCCGTCAAGACCGCCTTTAAAATCGACCGTGCGCAGGGTCTTGGCCGCAATGCGCATTTTGAAAGACTGACCGAGCGCGTCTGACGCCAGGGTCACATTGCACAGGTTCACCTCGAAACGGCGCTTGGTTTTGTTATTGGCGTGTGAGACGTTATTTCCGCTCATAGGGCCTGTGTTTAAAAGATCGCAACGACGAGACATTTTCTTTAACCTTGGTATCAAAAAAGGCCCACCTTCGGGACGGGCATATCAATTTCACGGGCCATTATAGTTTCGCAGCTTAGCCGTCAAGTAAAATAGCGCCATATGGCAGCTTCAAATATAACCGTTTTTTCATGAAAAAAGCGATGATATTCATATTTCTGCCAGCCGGAATCCTGTAGGAAGCCATGAAAATTACGGAGCCCGGAGAATGACCCGGAAAAAGAATCGACTCGCAGGCCTGTCTTTGCCGGTCCTGGCCATCGCCTCGCTGACGCTTTCGCCGTCGGCGGCTTTTGCGGATGACCCCGAATCTGATCCGCGCCTACCCGATCCGGCCTATACAGCCGCCGTCAGTCCGGGCGAAGACGAAACCGCATTTGATTTCACGCTCAAAGGTTATGTGTTTGGATTTAAATTGATCACGGCCCGCTATAAAGGCGAGTTCGGTAACAACCGCTATTCCGTATATTCCGACCTGAAAACATCCGGCATCGCCGCGCTCCTCAAGAAACAAAGACTCTGGTCCTACACCGCCGGCCATTACAACGAGACGGATTTGAAACCGGACAATCACATTCAGCAAAACATGAATAAGAAAAGCCGCCGGATTGACGCTTTTTACAATTACAAACGCAGCCGCGTCGAACAGAAAATCCGCCCCCGCTACGGATCTATGGGCCTGCCGCCGGCCACCAAATCTCAGGCCTTCAACTCCGACGATGTCAATTCGGCCATGCTTAAAATTCTGATGACCGAGCACAAGCTGGACGGAAAAATCTGCGAAGACACCATCCCGGTCTTTGACAGTAAACAGCACTATTCAATCCGCTTTAGAAAAGGCAAAAAGACTTCATACAAATTTGACGGAACCCGGTATCAGGCTTTGGAATGCTTTGCCTATCTCGAGCCGATTTCCGGCTACGACCCGGAAGACCTGCCCAGTCTCGAAGAGCGCCGCAAACCGGTCACCGTCTATTTTATCAACCGGCCGGAATACGGGCTCTACATGCCCGTAAAATTCACCTATAAAGTCGGCGGTTTCAAAGCCACGGTTAAAGTCAAGGACGCCGTTTTAAAAAACGGAT
>CAYQNQ010000171.1:0-5792 GCA_964418815.1 uncultured Hellea sp. | reverse complement strand
CTGTTCCAGGGCGGGGCGCTCTTTTCGTCCATGACCGTTCGCCAGAACATTATGGTGCCCTTGCGGGAGCATACGAACTTGCCGTTGTCCCTGATGCGAGAGCTGGCGGATATGAAAATTCATATGGTTGGATTGCCCGCTCATGCAGCAACGCTGTATCCGGCGGATCTTTCGGGCGGTATGCGCAAACGGGCCGGTCTAGCCCGCTCTTTAGCACTGGACCCCAAGTTGTTGTTTCTGGATGAACCTACGGCCGGACTAGACCCGATTGGAGCTTCTGCGTTTGATCAGCTTATTCTCGATCTCCGCGAAGCTATGGATTTGACAATCCTCATGATCACGCATGACCTGGATACGCTGTTTACGATTTGCGATCGCGTTTCAGTTCTGGTTGATAAACATATTGCCATTACGGACACTCTCTCTAATGTAATGAATCACCCGCATCCTTGGATTAAGGAGTATTTTGGCGGCCCCAGATCAAGGGCCGCTTTGACCGCGGGAAGCGGGGCCGGAGCTGGATAAATGGAAAACAAAGCACATTACGCATTGATCGGTACGTTTGTGCTGCTCGCGATGATTGCGACCATTTTCTTTGTCAGCTGGCTTGCAGGCAGTCAGTTTGACCAAGCCTATGACGAGTTTACGGTTGAGTTTAATGGACCGGTTAGAGGGCTGTCCAAAGGCAGTGAAGTTCGTCTCAACGGTCTTAATGTCGGGGAGGTCAGCCGGTTAAGTTTTGAGCCCACAAATCCAAATCAGGTATTTGTAACGGTCCGTGTTATCGATGGTGCGCCCATATTTAAAGACGGGTTCGCGCAGCTTGAACCCTTAGGGCTTACGGGGCTGAATTACATTCAGATTAACCCGGGCAACATCGGAAGCTCACGTATGATTCCTGAAAGTGACAGGATCCAGGGCCGCGGCAGTCAATTTGATACGATTATTGAAGGCGGTGGAAATATCATTGATGGAACGACACTCGCCATAAAACGGGTCAATGACCTTATGAGTGAGGAAGCTATCAATGACTTCCAGCTTTTAATAAAAAACCTGAGTGAAATATCCGGAAACTGGGAAGACGCGGATTTGGATATGCGGCTTGTGGAAGATGTATTGCGGTCCTGGACGCAAGCCGGGAAGGACCTGTCCGAAACAATTAAAAGCGTAAGTGAAAGTTCGGCGGCTATAAATCAGATGGTTGAGCAGGATCTGAAACCGGTCTTTGACAAACTTGCCGTAACACTGGAAACATCCAACCAAACCCTGAAAAACTTTTCGGAGCTTGCCGAGTCGGGCAAGGTCACGTCAAATGACTTGCGGGATGCTGTCAATCGTCTGGCAAATTCCGGGCTGACAGATCTGGAAGAAACGACGGATGCGTTACGGGAACTGATGATTACTTTGAATGAAATCGCAGACCAATTAGAGCGTAGCCCTGCACAATTCCTGGCCGGGGAAGAAAGTGAAGTTATGGAGTTGCCGCAATGAAATCGTATTCCAAAATAATTTTTGCTTCTACTGCCGCATTGGTTTTGTCCGGATGTTTAAGTGTTTTGCCCGACCCTGATCCCGCAAATTCCATATATCGATTGAACTCAAATCTGGAAAAGGTCGATTTTCAGGCTACGGCTCCGATAGTGAGAATTGAAACGCCGTCAGCCGATCGTCTCGTATCAACCCGCCGCATTGTGGTTTCTCCTGATGCGAATCGGCTGGCAGTGGCCGGCGGCGCGGAATGGTCAGACTCGCTGCCGAAACTTATTCAAAAATCACTGGTCGATAACCTGGCTTCCCGTCCGGAAGTAACAGGCGTGATTCCGCGTGTTGGCGCGAAATCAGATTACCGGGTTCATATAAACGTCGAAAATTTTGAAGCCAGATTTGACAATGGCCCGCAAAGCGCGCCTCTGATTATTGTGGCCTATACCGCAACATTTGCAGAGGCGGGGTCCAGGGAATTACTTGGAACCCGGCAATTCAAATCGACTCAAAGGGCTTCAAATTTTGCCATTCCGAATATCGTCAATGCTATGAATACGGCCAACAATATGAATATGACAAAAATTTCTGATTGGATTGTTGGTTTCAGAATGCGCAAAGGGGTCTGATTAAGGCCTAATTGATCCCGTTCAGTGCGGCATCACACATTAGAAACAGTCGGCCATCTTCTGTTCCAAATCTGTCCTCCAGGGAATCTGAATTTGCGGCAATTGGCGTTAGGCTATGATGGAAGTTTACGGCAAACTCTACGGCTTGATTTTTCAGGGCAGGGTCGCCTTCAAATAAGCTTGAGAGTAATCTGACAGGGTCGCCTAACCGGCGGGCGACTCCAATAGACATCTGTTTGGTTCCGGCCTGAATTCTATTTTCAACAGCTTCGATGATGCAGCCATTATCGACAATAGCATTTGGCGAAAGACCTTGGCTGGATATGACCCTTAAAAACGTATCAGGTGCCCCGTTATGTGTGGGCAGGGCGGCGGCGGCGACCGCAGCTGAGGATGTTACGGCTGCGCCGGCCCGTGCCAATGGGGCGGGTTCAATCCAATTTGATTGTGCCGACTCTTCAGGTTTTCCAAACAAGTTTTTCCACCAAGACTTGGAGACGTTTTCCGTCTCCAGCGTACGCTTGATTGACGTGTCCTGCCCAAAATCATTTTCAATTGAACTGTCTTCGCTTCCAGGGCGCATCAAACCATTTTCTATGGTTAAGTCGAAATCTGGTTCGGTCGTCGAGGCTTCTGGTGCAGGTTCTTCTTTAGTCTGTGCTGGCCGGAGGCCGGCGACAAAGGGCGACTTCGAAACCGATGTTTCAGTTTGAGGTAATTCGGTCGTATCTATATCGTCATCAACGGGGCGAAACTTTAGTGTACCTTTGGATTTTTTCTCAGGGACGATTAATTCTGCTTCTGTTTCGGTATCAATGTCTTGCATGGACTCGGATTGCGCCCTTGTTTCGGCGGCGTCTGACTTGAGTTCCGGGCTCGCAATGGGAGCATTTGACATTTTTTCCTGTAGATCGAGCATGTCCGATTCAATCCGCGCAATTTCTTTTCGAGTCTGAGAGAGGCTGTCTTGGACTCTGCGAGCGGCTTTGTCGCTAATACTCTCAGCGCGAGCATTTGAAAATTTCACCATTTCTTCCATTTCGGTGAAACGGTTTTTAATGGCGCTTTCGGACAAATGCGCGGCCTGTGAAAGAGATATTACCGTTTGGCGCCCGGCTTCGCTGGCTTCGGTTAAGCGCTCGGCGCTGACCTGCGCGGACAGCGCAACGTCCCGCATTTTGGATAACCGTTCTTCGAGCGAGTGGCTTAGGACTTCCTGCTCGTTTTTTAATTGCGCAATCATGGCGTTTAGGTCCTGACCGTGTTTCGAATAAAGTTGGTCGAGTTCCTCAGCGCGCTGTTTGAGCTGATTGGATAATTTCAGGATTTCTTCTTGATTGCCTGTAAGGGTCGTGGCGGCTTCCACAGTATTGCTGCGGATTAAATCTGAGGTTTGATTTATTTTTGACGCCGTATTTTCGACACTGAGACGAGCTTCCTGGATTTTCTGTTCAGCCGTTTTCGTGGACATAGCCAGATTTTCTGAGTGGGTGTCGAGCGACTGGGTAAGGGCCTTCATCTGTTCGTCAAAAGTGTTGGAGATGGACCACAGAGCTTCGCGTTCTGTTGCCAGCCGCTCTGTGATTTTTTGGGTTTTGTCTTCTACGGCGAGGCTGGTCTCGCCAAGTTTGCCTGTTTCAGACTCCAGAACATCCTGAAGCGTTGTCGCGCGGGTCAGAGCGGTATCGATTTCATTATTGAGGGTATCGATTTCGCGCTTGATAACGCCGGACATTTCGGTGGCGCGGCGAACCACGGTATCATCAACCCGCATAAGGGCGTCTGCGGCTGTCTCCAGTCTGCTCGCCTGTTGATTTAGCCCAACAAGATTTTTCAGGGCCCAATAGACAACGGCAATCAGAAGCAATGGAAATAAGAGGAAGAAAGCGACCCCGCCCAACTGACCAGCCGAATAATTTGTTATGCCTTTCAAAAGATAGGCGATTGCCAGGCCAGACCCAATTAGCCAAAGGGCTGCAAAGGCCAGAGAAACCCAAAGCGGCCAGCTCGGCGTGCTTTCGATATGTGCAGGTTGGCGGTTCACAATCGCAGGCGTTTTTTCGCGAACTGGCTTTTTAGGCGCCTCGGGCCTGTCCTCGGCGTCGACGCTCTTCTTCAAAACTTTGCGATCATCTGCCGGCGCAACCGGTTCCAAGGGCTGGCTTTCGTCAATCGGGCGTAACCCTAAAGCCTTGGAAACAACATTATCATCGGCTTCTATGCTGCTGATTTTACTATGAATTTTCGACAATCTTTGAGCCTTTGGTTGTGATCTGAGGCGGCATTAACAGAATCTAATTCTGTTTACTGTACAGTTTCGGTGCGAGCGGGAAAAGCTGAAAATTATACATCCGCCGCGTGAATGGTGAATAAAATGTCGATCAAGACCCGGACGCGGACGGTCCTGTCAAACAGTGAGCGTGCCTATCTTTCATTAGGGCTCAAGCAGCCCGGCGGCAAACTGCCTATCTTTGACGAGGCGGGGCAAACCTTTCCGTCATCCGTTGTGAAAAAGTGTATTCAGCGCGGCTTGGCCGAACGCTGGTTCGCCAATCCCATGAAACCAGATTGGCTTGTCTGCCGCCTTACAGACGCTGGACGGCAGGCTTTAAGATAATATTGCTGGCTTCTAGAGGCGGCAATTTTTTGCGTGTTAAATACAATCCCACGGTCACGATTCCGAAAAACAACACGATTGTAAAAAAGCTTGCAATTGGTTGAGGATTCCCAGCAAGAAAAACACTGGGCGTTGGAAGAACCGAGCCTTCATAATTCACTAGGACAGATGCGAATAAATTATTTGCCGCATGTACTCCGATAACGGCTTCCAGTCCGCCTTCAAAGTAAACAATTATACAAAGAATAAAGCCAAACATAAAGTAGGTTCCCATGACCGTAATATGGGTCAACATTCCGGTGTCCGCGCTCGCCCGGCTTTCCGGGTTCGCCAGATGAAGAACTGAAAATAATAGGCTTGTAATTGCAAAAACTACCCATTTATTTGATATGAAACGTCCAAACCCTTGATTTAAATAACCTCTAACAATGATTTCCTCTGAGGCACTTTGCAGAGGTATGAAGAGTAAACTTACAATCGCGAACCCGATAAATACTTCACTGTTAAAAGTATATTTAACAGTGGCCAGTCCTGAGAAATGTCCGATAGCCGCTAATGTAGAAATAGTGGCTATAGACAAAAATGCGGCAAAAAACAGCCTTGACCAATTGAACTGTTTTGCTGCCGTTATAACGGTTCTGGCATATCGCCTGTGCAATAATCTGACGACAATAAATGTCGCGATCAGCATGCCGACATAGACTAGTAATACAGATAAGTAGCCAACAGGTCCAAAACGAATTAGATAGTCTGCCAGCTCGTCAGTATCATTGACCTTTATTCGGAAAACAGTCTCTGCAAAAGCCTCAGGCGCAAATAGATAGAGGCTGCCAATCATGAACAAAGTTCCGATAATCTGACCAATAACAATAATTAAAAGGCATCCGCCTATCCATTTTAAGATACTGGATTCTTCGAATTTTAATTGGTCAAAAAACTATTGGTGAGCTTTTAAATGAAGATGGTTCAAAAGTTTTATTAAACGAGGGTGATAAAATCTCTGATGCAGATTTAGAGAGTATCCCGTTTGAGCTTTTAAGTTACTTACCATTAGAACCAGCTTT
>CAYQNQ010000170.1:0-5845 GCA_964418815.1 uncultured Hellea sp. | reverse complement strand
CTCAAATGAACGGGCCGCATGACGATTGCACAAGCCCCAGTCATTGACGGTGAAAATTTTCATTTTTGCGAGTTCGCGCCTGCTCTTAACATGTCGAGCACGGCGATATTTTGCATGGGTGTTCCGGTCAGGCGCAGGATGTTTTTCTTGTTTGTGGGGTTTGGAGGCGGCGCGCCTTCCAGAAGGTCCTTGAGATAAGTTATTTTGGTCAAATGTCCGCCCTTGCCGGCGGCGCGCATATCGGGCGTAAAACTCCGGGTCAGGTCGTAGTCAAACAACAGATTGATATCCTCGCGTCCATAGACATCCGGCGCAATCTCTCCGGTCTGGGAGGTTGTACATAGCGAGGCGATAACGGCCCCGTCCGGCGCGGTTCCAATATTGCCGCTGTCTATCAGGGGCGTAGTGGTATTGGTGACCATGATTATGGTGTCATAGGGCGCAAGTTCCAGTTCCGCTTTAAAACGCGCGGTGACGCCCATTTCGGAGCAGATAGTCTCGAAACCACCGGGCCGTTGATTGCGGGCGTGATAGTCCAGAGTTTCAAGCTCCGGCATAAAGCGCTTCAGATACCGCGCCGTCTCGGCGGCGAGTTTTCCCGCGCCCACAATGAGTATGTTTTCCGGCCTGTGCTTAAGCGCCGAAAAATACAGCCAGACCATGGCCGCCGTGCGCTGCTGAATCTGGTCTTTTATGTCGGCTTCGAATATGCGCTGTCCGCTTTCGTAAATTCGTCCGATGGTCGCATATTCATTGCTGATCACATCATAAGGCCCTGAGACCTCGTAAACCAAAGGCGGCAGATCTTCGCGCATTTTAAAACTGGTCTCAAAGACATTATCGCCAAGAAATTTTCCGGCATTATCTTCGAACTCCAGCAGGCTTCGCTTATATTTTAGCGCCTTCATAGACCGGACCTGTTCGCGAATATTTTCGATCAGTCTGGCTTCGTTTAATATTATTTCGGGCATGGTTCAGACCTTAAAGGGCGTAAGCTTAATTTCGCCGAACTGTTCGGCGTAAGCATGGATAGCGGGCGAGCCGCCTAAATGCATGAGTAAAATTTTGTCCGTTTTTTCAAACTGGCCTGCCTGCGCCAAATCTAAAACGCCCCGCACGGCCCGGCCTTCATAAACCGGGTCCGCTATGAGGCCTTCTCTTGTGGCCAGGGCCGCAATGGCCTCTTTTATTGACGCGTCTGCCACGCCGTAGGCTTTCGAGTTCGATGCCATGACATTGACATCATCCGGCGCGGCCCTGACCGTCAATCCCAGTTTTTCCAGAGCAGCATTTGCGAGCTCCAGCACTCTTTGCTTTTTAATTTTAGTTTCGCCGTCATCGGCGATTCCGATGATTTTTATGCTCAAGCCCAAGGCTTTAAAGCCCGCGACGAGCCCGGCCTGCGTACTACTCGACCCCGTCGTGTGAACGAGATAATCAAATGGAATTTTTTTATCCTTCATTTGGACCGCAAGTTCTACCGCGCAGCCCATATACCCCAGACTCCCGAGTGGATGTTCCGAAGCGCCGCCCGGTATGAGATAGGGCCGGTGGCCCTTATCCCGCAAATGGGCCATAAATTCTTCCAAAGGTCCTTGGTCTTCTATGGGCCGCACTGTCTCGTCGTAATATAGCTCGGCGCCCAATATATGGCTTAAAAGTATATTGCCCGTTCGCCTGTAACCCGGGCCCGCATCTTCGGTCCAGGCGCAATGCAGCAGCGCGCATTTCAGGCCGGCCTTGGCGGCGGCGGCGGCGGTTTGCCGGGTATGATTGGACTGAATAGCGCCCACGGTCACCAGCATGTCTGCGCCTTTTTCCAGCGCGTCGCCAATGATAAATTCCAGCTTCCGGGTTTTATTGCCGCCCCCGACAAGACCGGTCAGATCATCTCGCTTCATCCAGAGCTGAGGTCCGTCCAAAAAGGTTGCGAAATTTTCCAGCCGGTGCACAGGCGTTGGCAACTGGGCGAGCGGGAATTTCGGCAAGGCCTCCAGGCGGGCCTGCAGGTCATCAATCTTATCAGGACTAAAAACCAAAACCCCCCGCCTATAAAAACTGCGCCAGATTGGGCGGCCGGAAATTCGGACCTTTAAGGATTTTTCCGTCTTCTCGCAAAATGGGCTTACCGTCTTCGCCCAGCTTGGACATGTTGGAGGCCTGGACTTCAGCAAAGGCGGCGTCTTTAACCGAATGCAGGCCAAATTCCAGAAAAGCTCCGTCGAGCACATATTGAATATCGCACAGCGCATCGAGGACCTCGACCATGTCGCCGGCCTCTACGGCTTCGCGCAGCTCTCCTATTTCTTCCTCCAGAAGTGACAATCTGAGTTCCCGACGGCCTTCCGGCAAAGCGGGCCTGTCTAAAACCGGTGCGTTAAAGTTTTCATGCCATTCACGCACTTGATCGAGTGTGGTTTTCATTCAATGACCTCCGCAGGTTTCACATATCCAAATTCACCCTGGCCGCTCCAGGCCGCGCCATCGGGAAACCGAATTTCGATTCCCGTGAGTTCGGTCCGGTCGCATAGCCGCATATTAACGCCCATACTATGATTGCCGTTTAGTTTCTGCAAACCCGCCTCAGTCAGGCTCCAATGGGTAATCACGCCGCAACGCTCGCAAAAATGCTGATTTACAATCGGCGGATCTTTATCGGCTCTTTGATAGAATTTAGTTTCGCCTGAAACAGATACCTTTTCCGGATGAAAATAACCCCACAAAGTCCCGGATTTTTTGCAAAGAGAGCAGTTGCAATCATTGAGATATTCGGGCCGCTCGGCGAGCGCGATTTGAACGGCCCCGCAATGACAGGACAGGTTCAAAACTGATCTTCCAACATCTCATCCAGAGCCGCGGCAAGCGCCGCCTGCGCGGCCAAGTCCTGCCCCGCCGAATGCATGGGCGCAAACTGGCCGGAATCATTATCGAAATATTCGCCCGATCGGCCGTCAAACTCTTCGGACAAAGCCGCCCGGCACAAAATGTCGACGCCGATATTGACATCATTGCCTTTCATGCCTGTCCATTCCGTGACCATTTTGGTGCCCAGATAAGAACCGGGATTAACGGGGTAAAATTGCGGGGTCTCCGTGCGGGCCATATGGGCCGTCCACATGGTGATGGCCAGCTTGCTCATAGCGTATGCAGGGAAATCCTCGAGCTTGGAGCCGTCGGTTAGAGATTTCAAATTAACCGGGGCCTGCGCCGCCGAGGACAGGTTGACCACGCGGGAGGTCTTGTCCATGATTGGCAGCAGGTCTTTGGTCAGTCGATAGGGCGCCAGCGTATTCACCATAAAGCGGACATCCATGCCGTTTCCGGCCAAAGTATCTGATGCGGCCAAAACCCCGGCATTATTAATCAACACGTCCAGATGAGTGACCCCCGATTTGATCTGTTTTGCCAGAGTGGCCACAGCGGAAAGACTGGACAGGTCTGCCAAAACACTTTGGGCCGTTTCGGGCATATCTGCCATGATGCGGGCCAGCTTTTCCGGATTACGGCCATGGAGCCACAGCTTGTGGCCCTGCGCAGCGAGGGCTTTGGCCGTCTCCAGTCCGATGCCGTCCGTAGCTCCGGTGATAAGAATCGTTTTCGTCATGGAGGGGTTTTATTTTGAATCCCGCTCAAAAACAATCGCCCCGGGCCAGGAACTTTCCGCCAAACCGCATATGGACGGGCGACCCGTCAAGTTCCGGATTTTCCGAATCCAAAATCGTCTCGGCGTGCAAGTGAAGGTGAGGTTCCTCTGTGTGTCCCGAATTCCCGACTCGCCCAATGAGCTGGCCCGTTTTTACGGCCTCGCCATTCGATAGGCCAACGCTTCCGCGCTGCAAGTGCGCCATGACCACTTTCACATTTCCGCAGGCCAGAGTTACACCATTGCTGGGCACGCGAACTTTATAACCGGCCGGATGATCCGGTTGATCATTTTCAGATTGAAGAATGATCCCTGCGCAGGGCGCATAAACGGGCATGCCGTAAATGACATAAGCGGCAGTATCTTTGGGTTTGGGATCGATTCGATAACCCGAATTGGTCCGAAACCCGGTTTTTCCAAAGCCCATAACATCAAGCCCATAGGTTTCGGCCTTGTCTTCAGACCGGTCACTTTTAAAATTATGCTGGTTGACCAGACTGTTAAGCCCGCCGGAAATTATGCAGGCTCTATTTTCGGCCGCAAACGGGGAGACCAAATCAATGACCGGACCGTCCGGATTTTGGCCATGTCCCTGAAACCCCATAACCCCCAGATATGTCCCCAGAAGTACGAGCAATGCAGCGGGCAGGTTTGACAGCCAGCTGCGAACACGGTTCGTCTTGTTTTCGGCTTGCCGGAACTTCCTGATCGCGATGCTTGTGAAGATCAATGCCAGGATCAGCACCGCCCAATATGGCGGATAAACCCAGACACTGCCCCACCAGAGCCCAAAAAGGAGAATGGCGACCGCCAGACATTTTATCAGGAGATCCCTGTCGCTGCGGCGCTTAACAAACGCAAACCAAAGCAAGGTCAAAACCAGGACGATTAGCTGAACATAGATGGCCTTCAGGAGCATAAATTATAGCCTTTTGAATTTTGATATTATTGTTTTTCGATAATATTTATATCTTTATCAATAAATAATGTAAAGACTGGCGCGCGAGCTACCTCAAAATTCCTCATCCGACAGATCTGCAACGACTGCAAAAGGGCTGTAAAATTTGCATTGCCAAATAGTTAGAAAAATCGCATAGAGCTTTTAGCTCGAGTAAATCGACCAGAAAGACCTATAAGAATACCCGGCATATCCCTGCCGTATTCACAGACTTTTTCGAATACGCGCAGCAGTCACCGGCCAGATGGCCACAACAAAAAAGGATATTGCCATGAAAACAGGCACTGTTAAATTTTTCAATCACTCCAAAGGCTTTGGATTCATCACACCCGATGAAGGCGACAAGGACTACTTTGTTCACATTTCAGCTCTGGAAGCTGCAGGCATGCCGCCAATCAATGAAGGCGACCGGGTTAAGTTCGAGACCGAAGCTGACAAGCGCGGCAAGGGCGACAAGGCTATTAACCTGTCCATGCTGACGGAATAATTCCTGCGCTTCGGCGCTAAAAATTTAGAATTTTTAAGCCAGCAGTCTTAGGGATTGCTGGTTTTTTTATAGGTCGAGAGGCCGCCATATTATTTCCGAAAATGCAGACATGTTATTCAAACGGTGAACCCGAATCCTCGAAACAGGTTTGGCCTGAAATTTTCCAATCTCCGTCTTCGCATTCGAAACTGCAAACAACGAAAGTTTTCCCATGATTTTGACGTAAATAATCAATAGACGTCGTTTTGCCCTTTGCTGAACTTTGAAAAAAACCGACAAGCTGACCGTCTTGATAGTCTCCCATGGGTTCTACAAAAATTTTGTCCTCTGCGTTTTTTTGAACAATATCAAATAACGCATTGGGATCATTTTCGGGGAAAAAAGTGTAATTAATTCCATACCCTTTCCCTTTTGCTTTCGAGTTTTCAGCGTAGAATTGTTCAGCGGCTTTTACATCACCATTTAATAAATGAGTTAGAAAAGACTCGGATACAGAATTTAAACTTTGGTCTTTGCAACTAAAACTTTGAATATTTTTTACTTCAGTATTTTCGCGATTATTTGTTTCAGACGAACAGGCTGAAAAGAAGGTTGTTAGAACTAAAATTAAAAAATACGAATATTTTGGCATTTTCTAACTACGCCTGATCAAAAGGTAAAATCAACCTGCTCTAACGGATTCCAGATTTTTTATTAAATACCCTTCCGTCCATAATCAGGAGCCCGGCCCCGATCAGGGCCATGCCGGCGGCCTGTA
>CAYQNQ010000169.1:1916-5888 GCA_964418815.1 uncultured Hellea sp. | reverse complement strand
CAGCGCCGGGCCGGGTAATGTTGCGGCGATTATTCTTGAGCACGAAAAGGTCACCGAAATTTTTACGGGCTTTGGCAAGCACGGCGTCAAAGCTGAAGCCCTTGCCAAGGCGGCCGCTTCCGAGGCGCAGGAATATCTGACCGCAGCAGACACGGACGGCACGCCCGTGGCGACCGGCGAATATCTGGCGGATCAGCTTTTACTGCCCATGGCCCTACTGGCAGGCGGCACGTTCACCACTTCCGAGCTATCCCAGCATAGCCGCACCAATATGGATATCATCCGCGCCTTCCTGCCCGTCGATTTTAAGACGGAACAGCGGGGGCGAAAATGCTGGCAAATAGAAGTGTTGCCATTGCAAGATTGAGCCAGCTTCCCTAAATGGACGGTTTGATAAAAGGAACGCAGTATGGGTCGTCAACGCCCCCCATCGCAAAGACAGCTCAAAGCCGGAGAACTGATCCGCCGGGCGCTGGCCGAAATTATTGCGCGGGAGCATTTACGCGATCCCGATCTGGAGGGTGTGTCTATAACCATTTCTGAAGTGAGGGCCTCGCCTGATCTTAAGCATGCCGTGGTTTTCGCGGCGCCGCTCGGAGGTAAACAGGGCGGGGGCGACAATGATAAAACCATTGCGGCGCTGAACCGCTGTGCCCGGTTTCTGCGCGGGCGTCTGGGCCATTACATGGAAATGAAATCAACCCCGGCCCTGAAATTTGTCGCCGATACCAGTTTTGATGTGGCCACGGATATGAATAAATTATTCAACCGCCCAGAGGTGAAACGGGATCTGGAGCGTGAAGAGGAATAATGGCGCGCCGGCGTAAGGGCAATCCCGTCCATGGCTGGGTGGTTTTTGATAAACCGCTCGGCATGACCTCGACGCAGGCTGTCGGGAAAGTGCGCTGGTTGTTTCAGGCCCAAAAGGCGGGTCACGGCGGCACGCTGGATCCGCTGGCGACAGGCATTCTGCCCATTGCTTTGGGTAACGCCACGAAAACCGTGCCCTTTACGATGGATTCCGCGAAAACTTACGAGTTCACCATTAGCTGGGGGGAGTCCCGGGACACGCTGGACGGGGAAGGCGCGGTCATCGCAACATCTGACGTGCGGCCCTCCAAAACCGCGATTGATGCGGTGCTCCCTGAATTTATCGGAACGATTGAGCAAATCCCGCCCAAATACTCCGCCATTAAAGTGGACGGAAAACGGGCATATGATTTGGCCCGGGGCGGCGAAGATGTGAGTCTTAAGGCCCGTCAAGTTCGAATTGATGCATTAGAACTTCTCGAAATCTCCTCAGATTCTGCACGGTTTCGCATGTCCTGCGGGAAAGGGACTTATGTGCGCTCCCTCGCTCGCGATCTGGCCGCCCGTCTGGGCGCTTGCGGTTATGTCTCATATCTGCGCCGAACCCGGGTTGGACCCTTTGAAGAAATATATGCTTTTTCACTAGACGATCTGGAATTTCTCTGCCATAGGGGCCGCGTTTTGGAGGCCCTCGCGCCTGTTCATGCTGTGCTGGACGACATCCCGGTTCAGAATGTGACGGAAACCGAGCGGCAGGATCTGAAACAGGGACGGGCTATAGCCGCGTCAACTATTCATGAGCTTTCCGACATCGGAGACGACCCTTTTTGGGTTTTAGCCATGAAAGATGGTGTTGCCATAGCTTTGTGCCATTTGCGCGAAGGTCAGTTAAGGCCCAAGCGTGTTTTGAATGTGTAAGACGTAATGGAGATATATGATGTCGATTACACCTGAGCGCAAAGCTGCGCTTATGAAAGAACATGGCCGTAAAGACGGCGATACAGGTTCCCCCGAAGTTCAGGTCGCGATCCTCACAGAGCGGATCACTAATCTGACGGAACATTTTAAAACCAATCACAAGGATAATCATTCGCGCCGCGGATTATTGTCCATGGTAACCCAGCGCCGAAGGCTCTTGGATTATCTCAAGAAGAAAGACGAGGCCCGTTATCAGGACCTCATCGCTAAATTAGGACTGCGCCGCTAGGCCAGCCTAAAACAAGAGAAGGCCGCCATGGGGGTGGCCTTTTCGTTAGATGCGCATCGCATCGCTTAATGTACGCGGCTCACGATAGAGCCAAGCTAATGAAAGTATGTACGTATGTTTGATAAGAAAACTGTTGAAATCGACTGGGCAGGACGTCCACTCATTTTAGAAACCGGCGGCATGGCCCGCCAAGCCGACGGGGCAGTCTTTGCCACTTACGGCGAAACCAAATTACTCGCTACAATTTGCGCACAGCGCGAACCAAAGCCAGGTCAGAGCTTTTTCCCGCTGACTGTAAACTATATGGAAAAGTTTTATGCGGCCGGACGTATTCCGGGCGGCTATTTTAAACGCGAAGGTCGTCCGACCGAACGCGAAACCCTCATTGCGCGTCTGACCGACCGCCCGATCCGTCCTTTATTCCCAAAAGGGTTTAAGAACGAAGTTCAGGTTGTCATTACGGTACTCCAGCACGATTTGGAAAACGAACCCGATATCATCGGCATGATCGCAGCCTCTGCGGCTCTGACGCTCTCAGGCGTTCCGTTCATGGGTCCGATTGCGGCATCTCGTGTTGGTCTGATTGACGGCGAATATGTCCTTAATCCAACGATCCAGGAACTTGAAGAGTCCGAACTTGATCTGGTTATTGCCGGTACTCAAGACGCGGTCATGATGGTTGAGAGTGAAGCCAAAGAGCTGACCGAAGAGCAAATGCTCGAAGGTGTTATGTACGCTCACGAAAGCTTCCAGCCAGTTATCGAAGCCATTATCGATTTGGCTGAACAGGCTGCTAAAGAGCCTTGGGACTATCAGGTTCCAGATTACTCCAAAGAGAAGAAGGCCATTGCCAAGGAAGCCGAAAAAGCTGTTAAAGCGGCCTATAAAAAGACTGAGAAAATGGAACGCCAGGATGCGATCCACGCTGCTAAAGATGCAGCTTGGACGAAACTGGGCGCGTCAGACGAAAATCCGGACGGCATGCCTTACGCGGTTTTCGGTGATGTCTTTAAATCCATCGAGTCCGAAGTTGTTCGCGCCGCCGTTGTAAAAACCGGCAAGCGTATCGATGGCCGTAAGGTTGATGAAGTTCGCGATATCGTGGCTGAAGCCGGCATGTTGCCGCGCACACACGGTTCTGCTCTGTTTACCCGCGGCGAAACTCAGGCGCTCTGTGTGGCAACACTTGGAACATCTGATGACGAGCAATATGTGGATCAGCTGACAGGCACCATTAAAAACAAGTTCCTGCTGCACTATAACTTCCCGCCATATTCCGTGGGCGAGACCGGCCGTATGGGCGGAACCTCCCGCCGGGAAACCGGTCACGGTAAATTGGCATGGCGCGCCCTTCAGGCCGTACTGCCAAGTCAGGAAGACTTCCCTTACACCATTCGTCTGGTGTCAGAGATTATGGAATCCAACGGCTCGTCGTCCATGGCGACGGTTTGTGGTTGTTCACTGGCCATGATGGATGCCGGCGTTCCGATTAAGCGCCCGGTCTCCGGTATCGCTATGGGCCTCATCAAAGATGATGACGGCTTTGCGGTTCTCTCCGACATTCTGGGTGATGAAGATCATCTCGGCGATATGGACTTTAAAGTGGCCGGTACATCGGAAGGTATCACCTCTTTGCAGATGGATATCAAAATTGCCGGTATCACCAAAGATATCATGGAGCAGGCATTGGAGCAGGCCAAAGGCGGCCGTAACCATATTTTGGCCGAAATGAATAAGGCCCTGGAAGAAGCTCGTGATGAAGTCGGTGAATTTGCGCCGCGCATTGAAACCATGAAGATTCCGGTCGACAAGATTCGCGACGTGATTGGTTCCGGCGGTAAAGTTATCCGCGAAATTGTGGACACTACAGGCGCCCGAGTCTCTGTCGAGGATGACGGTTCTATCAAAATCGCCTCTAACGATGCGGCGTCGATCAAAGCGGCCATGGACTGGAT
>CAYQNQ010000169.1:0-1816 GCA_964418815.1 uncultured Hellea sp. | reverse complement strand
GGCGATAGAAAAGACAGCGGCAGAAAGGACTCCAATAAGAGTTCAGGCGATAAAAAGCCACGCCGTCGTCGTCGCCGCGGAAAATCCAACGAAGAAGAATAACAATAAGCCAATTATAACAATAATTGACCTCTAGAGCCCGGACTTGTTTCCGGGCTTTTTTTGTTTCAAAATCACCTATGCAAAAACTTTTCAAAAACCTGGTTTTATCCTTTGTCCTAATTCTTTCAGCGGCAGTTCCAACCTATGCTCAGGACGAGGTGAGCGACGAGGTCACCATCTCTCAGGCCGCCTTTGCTGCAGAGGTCATCGATTTACTACGCTCGCAATATACGGACCGTGCATTTGAATATGACCCGGAGCAGGACCAGATTGACGTCACCATAATTTCGGATAACTCCAGCGGCGGGCATTTGTATTTGGGCAATATTTATAACCAACTGAAGTTTTCCAGTCAGGCCGAGCGCATATTATTCGTAAAGGAATTTTACGATGAGTCATATTCTGAAGACAAACTCAGCGCTGACGAGATTAAGTCTAACCTGTTATTGCGTCTGCGCATGCCCGCTGAAATGAGCAATCGCAAAATATATCTTGGCGCTGACTTTGAAAGCGACACACGGATATCCGGTGGTTTTGAAATTGAAATTGTTCTGGATTCTTCCAGAGCTGTTGCGAGCATGAATTCTGAAAAACTTTCGGAAAGCGGTCTGAAATGGGCGGACGCCTTTGACATCGCCCGTAAAAACCTGGCCAAATTGCCCAAGCAGGAATGGATAGAAGAGGGCAATATTTATGTTTCCTCCGTTCAGGATGATTATGACTGCGCGCGGCTTGTGGTGCTTGGTGATTTGCCGAAAAATGTCGACATAAAGGATGTGGTAGCTTTCATGCCGTCTCATTCGGTTTGTATTATAACGGATAAACCATCTGCGCAGAACATCATGACTATAATTGGTTTCGGTGAAGAGATGACCGAAAACCAGAGACATATTTCACAGGCGCTCTATGTTTACCGCAACGGAAACTGGGTGATGTGGAAGCCCGAACCTTCGCATCCTGCTTATGAAGCTGTTTTTGTACAACATCTCATGCACACGGCTTTCGAATATAACGAACAAAAACAGGTTCTGGATGAGCACATAAAGAACGGTGGTGGACCCGATGTTTTTCCAGCATCGATCATGTTGTTTGAAACCGATGAAGGGGATATCGTGTCATTGGCTGTTATTCCAGAGGGTGTCGAAAGTCTGATCCCGAAAACTGAAAACTATGTGTTTATCCAGCAGCGGGGCTCCGATGCTTGGGTCACCGACAAAATTCCTTTTGATGAGGTGGAACAGCTATTCAAAAAAGCCGGCATCACCCCTAAATCAGGACTGATGCCTATACGCTATGACGTAACCGGCGCGGCGCGTGAAGTGCTGGAAAAGCTGGCTTCTAAAAATTTCAACTTCGAGAAAGTCGAAGAATAGGAAAGCTCTGAAGCTATAGTATGGTGCAATAACTCTCTGCTAACCCTAACACATGGTAAATTTATATTCGGTTCAGCTTGTCCCGAAGCGGGAATAATTTACAAAAATTAGGAAAATTCTAGAAAAATCAGGTTTTTTTGCGGGTGTTTTGGTCTTTTTCTTCACCATAACGTCAAGTATTGTTTTGGTTGTGCACTTAATTATATTTGAATTTAAGGATGTATTAATAACAAATTCAAGGAAATTATTAGCAACAAATAGTGTAAATCCTGTACCAAAGTCACTAAGTTGGGTTGAAAAATTCACAGATGAAGACGGTAATGAAAAAGAACAAACTTATG
>CAYQNQ010000168.1:0-5888 GCA_964418815.1 uncultured Hellea sp. | reverse complement strand
CCATGCCGACGGAAACCCGGACAAGGTTATCCTTAATTCCGGCGTTTTGCCGCGCGTCCGGGTCCATACCGGCATGGGTCATGATGGCCGGTTGGCAGATCAGGCTTTCCGTTCCGCCCAGCGAGGCGGCGAGAGAGAAGAGTTCAAGCTCTGATAAAAAGGCCTTGGCCGTGCCGAGATCGCCCGTGATTTCAAATGACAGCATCGCGCCGGGACCGGATTGTTGGCGGCGTATGATTTCCGCCTGCGGATGATTGGCGAGACCCGGATAATAAACCTTGTCGACCTGTTCATGACTAACGAGATAGGCCGCCAGCACGCGGGCATTTTCTTCTTGTATGTCCATGCGGGCGGGCAGGGTACGCATGCCGCGTATGGTCAGCCAGGCATCAAAGGGCCCGCCGGTAAGCCCGGCGCAATTGGCCCACCAGCGCAGCTTTTCCGTGAGCTCCGCCGTATTCGCGATGACGCAACCGCCCACCACATCGCTATGGCCATTGATATATTTGGTGTTAGAATGGACGGCGATATCGCAGCCTAGATCCAGCGGCTTTTGCCGGACGGGCGAGAGAAAGGTATTATCACAAACGGACAGAGCGCCGGCTTTGCGGGCCATCTCCGCAATTTGTTCAATATCGACAATGCGCATGAGCGGATTGGACGGGGTTTCGATGAAGACCATTTTGGGGCCCAAATCCATGGCTTTTTCAAGGGCTGCCATATCGCCCTGATCGACAAATTCAACCCGAATGCGGTTTTGCAAAGCGCGGTGGGTAAACAGACGGTGCGTGCCGCCGTAACAATCATGAGGTGCAAGGATAAGATCATCAGCGTTTAGCAGATTCAGACACAAATCAATTGCCGCCATACCGGAATTGACAATCTCGCCGCCCGCGCCGTTTTCCAGCTCGACCAGAGCATTGGTCAGAAGCTCCCGTGTCGGGTTTTTGGTGCGGCCATAATCAAAGTCGCCCTTAGTTTCGATATCTTCCCAGATGAACGTAGAGGACGTATGGAGCGGAGGCGCCACGGCTCCGGTGGACGGGTCCATGCCGATCCCGGCCTGTACGATACGGGTCTGGTCTGACTTTTTGTTATTGGTCACAACAGCCTCCCGCAAAACTCTTCAAGCTTGGGACCCATCATGTCGAATTCTTTGAGGAAGGCATCATGGCCAAAGAGCGACGTAAAGGTGAACAGCTCAGACGGGCCAGCGAGACGATCGCGCAGCTCCCGCATATCGGGCAGGGGCGCGAGCTGGTCGGATATAGCCGTCATCAAAAGCGTCGGCGTCGTAATATTTTCCGGTGTGACCCGGTGAATGTCGATGGATTCGGATAAAAGCAAAAACCGCTCCGCGTCCATGCGCGCGGCAAAATCATCGCCGCGGGATCCGAGATAATCGCAAATATCAAACATGGACGGGTCGGTGGAGGTTTCGTTCAGCGTAAAGCGGTCTGCAAATTCTTCGGCCGTCCTGTAAGTGGTCATGGCCAGTTCGCGGGCCAGTTTCAGCCCTTCTTTCGGCACGCCCGCCTTGGCGGCGACGCGGACCATACGCCGCTGAATACCGCGCCACGCCACGCCAATGGGATAAGGGCGGTGTGAGGCGCCGATAATGATGAGATTTGAAACCTTGTCCGGAAATTCTTCGGCAAAGGCCAGCGCCGCCATGCCCCCGTAAGACGAGCCTTTCATGGCCGCGACTTTGTCTATACCTAAATGATCGCAAAGCTTTTTAAGCCGCCTTGCCTGATCCCGTGTGGTGATCACTTTGGGCAAGTCTTCACGCTCGTTGGCCGGGGCAAAATCATAGCCCAGAACCTGAAATTTATTTGTGTCTATTGGGCCGCCGGGCCTGACCATAGGCGACCACCAGCCTTTGTCGCGGACTGGATCATCGGCCACATAGCGGTCGGCGGAAATACCGCCCATGACGACAATCACCGGTGCATCTTTTACATTTTTGGCTGGACCGTATAGCCGGCCCTTGACGATATCATTTTTGATGACATCGCCGCGCTCCAGCTGTGTATCGCCAATATTAAAATCAATATTTCGCGCCATAAGGCCGATCCCTATCTGGGCGTCAATTCTGCGAAGCTGAAGGATAAAGCGGCGTTATTCGCCTCTGTCATCTTTCAGCTAAAAGCTGCAGGAATTGGCACCGTTTGTGGTTTTACAAGGTTGCCCCGGTGCTTTATCGGGCCTGTCCCTAACACCGGTCTTGATGAGTGGATGGTCTATGACGGAGAAATTTTAAGGGGTCAAGGCACTTAGTCCCTACAAAAAGTCATCCAGACCTTTGTCATCAATACTGGTGGGCGCGCCGGTCATCCAGATGATGCCGATAAACAGCCCTTTCATACGCGGCAGAATAGCCAGACATAACCCGGTTCCCAGCAAACACAGAATGAGTGTGCTGGCCCAGCCGGGGAGCTGGGATTTAAATCCGATAAAATGAAACAGCGGCGCGAGCAGGTGCAAAACGATCAGCATAGTGGCCCAGGCCGGACCATCATCGGCGCGCACCTTCTCCCAGTTCTCATTGCAAGCCGGGCAATGGTCAACAGGTTTCAGATAGGCCTTGAAGAGTGGCGCCCGGTCACATTTGGGGCAGCGCATTTTCAACCCGCGCCACAGCACCAGTTTTTTCTCGCGTGAAGTCATAGGCATGATTTAACAGCGCCTTTTATATCTGCCTAATATGCATAGGGTCGCAGTCCGGATCGCTGTCCTGAGATATGCCGTCAAAAATGAAATGCGCCACATACAGTAATCCTCTTACGGGTTCTCTTTTGCGCTCATCATCAAGGGAATTAGAAAGGCAATCAATATAACCAAATTAATTACGGCGTTAAACCAAGCGCCGGCCAGAACGGATCCCAGGCCGTCGGTTACAAACCAGCACAGAAGCGCGGTAAGTATAATTTTTCGGCCCAAGGCCTGGTCGCTTCGAAAGACATGCTCTGAAACCATCCAGATCATCGTGCCAAAGCCGATCAAAATTCCGCCCAATATGGCGTTTAGAAGAAATCCCGCCTGACCGCTGACAGCCGTTTGACCGTCATAAGGCTGATGGGCAAAATCCAGAAAGCCGTTCACCGCTGGCATGAATGGTCCTTTGGCACCGAGTATCATCATCAGGCCCGGCCCGATGAGGAGGAGAAAGGCGAGAGTTTTTAAAATAAGAACGCGGGTGTTTACTGTCATGATATGTCTTTTTCAATTTTGTTCGGACGCAAGCATTTCCAGGCGATAATGGCCATTAACACCATGACACCAACGACCCCGATATAAAACAGGAAAAATGCCATTTGATTGGTGGCAGGTCCGCCAAATTCGAGGCCACGGCTATTCGCAAATAAAGGATCCAGAGAAGATGCCAGCACAATAGTCCAGCCGACTATGATCATACCAAGGGCGATACGCTTTTTGCCTTTGTCGGTAAACGGAAAAACCGGCAGAATGGCCGCCGTCAGCCAAAGGGCAAAGCCGTTAATGATGCCCTCCATATGGGCCATGCGCCAAGCATCATAAGTGCCTGGCATCTGGTAATTAATCTCGCCTGGAATAGGCCAAAGTGCTATTCTGCCCATGAGGAAAAATAAAAATCCAAAACCCAGAACGCCGCCGATAAATATCAATACGGCTCCGTGACCGATGAGCCATCTTTGATAACCCCTAATAGTTTCGCTGATATCCATCTCTCCCTCCCTTTTTTCTAATAAAACGGAACCGGTATCTCCGGATGATGTGTGTCTACAAGCGGCGCTTTTGTTTTATCGCTCTGCTTATAACCCTCCATCCAGTCAAGCACCCACTCAAGGTCTTTCTCCTTGCGCGGGTCATGGCCCGGCAGAGCGGCCCGGATCAAATAAGGCCCTGCGGCGGCGGCAAACCAGCATGCGCGCCTCCACAGCCGCCAGCGGGATTTTAGATTGCGCCAGAGCCCGTCTTTTTTGAGCATAATGTGATAGCCGCGCCGCGATAGCCACAAAACATGAAACGATCCGTGAAAAACGCCGAGCATGCGGTGCCAGTAAGCACCTCTTTTGTTCCCGTAAACAGCCTTATAGGCGTCAAAAGCAACGCATTTATGCTCCGTCTCCTCAACCATATGCCAGATCATAAAAGAAGCCACGCGCGGATCGGAGCCGGCAAAAAGTTTCACCCGGTCACCGATAATCCATTTTGTCAGGCCCATGGTCATGGCTTCGAACCCGGCGGTATAGGCCATGCGTTTTTGAAGCGGTTTTTGACTCAGCCTGATATAGGCCTGCTTCATTTTTTGCTCAAAGGCCGCCAGTTCCGGATAACCGTTTTTTTTAAGAATATCGTTATAGCGCCGATGGGCTTTAAAGTGATGGGCCTCCTGAAGGGCAAACCCTTGAATCTCTTTTTTGAGCAGCGCATCGTCGATCAGCTCGCCGCAATCCCGAATGGCTTTGATTAAAAACGGTTCCAGAAACGGCATGGTCAATGAAGCACCATTGGCCATGGCCGAAATTTCCGGGTCATCGCGGTTCCAGTGACGGTGAATATCGTCCGGAAACTCGAACGGCACGGCGCGGGAGACGGGAATAGTTGTCTTTCGGTTCAGACCCATTGGACCTGAATATCATAGGCGTGCGGTTTTTCCAATGCGGCCTTAAATCTAAACGAATCCCAGATCGGGGGCCGAAAATGCGCTCAGGTTTGGCAGGGCCGCCGCGAGCTCCTGATCGTTAAGGCCAAACCAGCGTCCTAGCGGCGCTGCGAACTGTTCAACTGATGTGGACGGGATCAGCCGCCCGCTGCCGGCGTCATAATCATGTCCGAAATCATAGGGCGGGATGTCGCCGTAAATATTCCGGCCAACGACCGCATCGCCTATAACGAAATGATGACTGCCCCAGCCATGATCCGTTCCGTCCCCATTGACGGCTAAAGTTCGGCCAAAATCGGATGCCGTAAACAGGGTCACATCATTGGTCAGTCCCAGATCGGACATGGCCTGATAAAAAGCCATGACGCTTGTATCTATTTGCGTGTGCAGGCCCGGCAGACTCGTGGCTTGATCTGAATGGGTATCAAACCCGCCAATGGCGACAAAGAATATCTGGCGCGGCTGACCGAGCTGGCCGCGCACTGAAATAGTTTCCGCCACGGTCCTGAGTTGCTGCCCCAGAAAGTTGCCGGGAAACAGGTTGGCAAAATCAGTCTTATTATCAATGGCAGCCTTGAATGTTTCATTGGTGACCAATGCACCGTTCATGGCGCCGGCAATATCACGCTCAATCAAATTAGTGCCATTAAAATCCATAGCCTCAAAATGATCGCGCATGCGCTGATAAACCTGTTCTCCGTCCTCCGTGTCTCGGAATCCCTCGTAAAAATTCAAGAGTTCATTTTCGCTGGGTCCGCCGCTGCCGACCTGAAAGGCGCGGGTAAAGTCACCGGTCAGGAAAAGCTCATTGCCGAGGCTGGTAATGGAAAGGAATTCTGGGTCTGTGCCGCCCGTGGATTGTAAAATTGCGTCCGCAAACCGCCCGCCCCAGCCAAACTGCGCCCCTTCCGGCGCGCTTGACATCCAGGTGGATTGTTGGTCGTTGTGAGAGAAAAGTCGTGTGGGCACTTTTACGGATTGGGCTTCCCATTGCGATCGCGTCAGGGGCAAAGATAAAGGCCCCACATTACCGATGATGGCAGCGGAACCGTTATCAAACAGACTTTTAATACCTCCCATGTGCTCCGGCAGGGCAAAGCGCCGCCCGCCAAAATCCGCAGCATTATCAGGATTGAGTTCCAGGAGGCGGTCCCGATCCCGCGACGAACCGCCGGGCTGACCCGCATATAGCTGCATCAGCGGATCGCGGATTTCAGCAAAACGGTCATAGCTCGCCTGA
>CAYQNQ010000167.1:0-5905 GCA_964418815.1 uncultured Hellea sp. | reverse complement strand
CGCGTAGCTCACAGCCCGAACACCGCCGCCATCGGGCGAAAGCCGGGCCGCATGCGACGCGGCGACATTATCGTTCATGGGCGTTACCCGCAGGGGCGACGCGCCGGAGCTGATAATCTCTGGGCCTTCTTCGCCCACAATGGCGAACTTGCCGCGCGGAACGACCCCGCCATCGGCGAAAAAGCCCGCGAAAAGGCCGGGTAAAATTCCTAGCAATCCGCCAATTTGACTATTTCCACCGAGCGCGCCTGTAATACCGGCCCCGGCTCCAAAAATAGAACCTAGGGCGCCGCCGAACCCGTTTAAATCACCACCCGCTGCAACCAAATCATCTGAAAACCCGCCAAGGGCCTCGCTGGCGTCACCCGTGGCTTTGGCGCCGCCTCCAAAGAGGCCGCCAAGAAGACCACCTATGCCGCCATCTTCACCGCCAAAAAGGCTGCCAATCAAACCCTGGAGCGGCCCACCTTCTGCGAGCAAAGAGTCCAGCAGCGTATTAATAGCATTGTCGAACATACTATCGGCCGCGCCTTGCAACTTGTCCGCCAGAAAATCCTCGAAATCACCATCGATGGCAGCTTTGATACCGCCTTTGAAGAGGTCTTTGACGTCACTCTCGAGATCTTTGTATTCGCTCGATTGAACCAATTTCGGCGCGATTTCCTCGGCTTGTTCTGGACTAAACCCTCGCTGCAGTAGATCCAGGTTTTCCCGAATAATCGCAAGTCGTTCACGTAATGCAGCGATATCAACAGGTTCGCCTTGGCCGATTTCCGCCAGTAAGAGTTTGTTCTCAATTTCTTGAGCCTCTAGCTCCAATGCTTCTTTTTTCCGGGCATTTATAGCCTCAAGATATTCTTCGGAAGTCTTTAGAGACCTGTTTGCCTCATCAATGGCGTCTTTCTTTATCGGAGAGGCAATTACGGCATTGTCATTGGCTCGGTTCGCAAGTAGCTCCAACGCCTGATCTGTGTCCGAAATCGAATGAACAACATCTTGAAATGCCTTTCCATATTGCTCAACTGTAATTTCATTTGCTTTTAAGAGCTTATCTAACTCATCCAGCACACGCCCATAATCTTCGGCCGCAGAGGTAAACTCTTGCAAAGCATTAAGTTTAGCTGATTGAAAGGTCTTGTCACCGCCACCCTCACTCTTAGCTACGTCATCTTGCTCAACCTCTCTGATGTTTTTAAGGGCCTTCTCATATTCTGCAATCGGCCCTTTTGCTTGTCGTTCAAGCTCTTTGGCGCGCTCGATGCGTTGCCTGTGACGCTCCGCTTCTTCTGCAGTTTGACGCGCGGCTTCCTCATCGGCTTTGGTTGCGACCGGCTCGGGAGCTTCTTTTTGCTGGACCTCAATACGCCGAACTTTGTCATCGCATTTTTTGTCACAATCCTTTTCAGGAATTGTATCTGTGCGACTATTTTCGACGCTGTCTATCTCATCGCCCGCAGGATCATTCGCAGGAGTTCTAGGCTCTGGAGCTTGGGGGGTCTGTAACGCGGCAACGAGCTCTTCGGCCTCTAGAACTTTTTGGGCATTTTCGGCTCGGTTCTTGTAATATTTAGTAATTGCATCGAGACTTTTTTGCTCCCTCTTTGTTAGGCCCCCTCCCGTATCTCTTTTCTCACGAAGCCTTTCTTGTTCCGCCTTTACTTTTTCCTCTATACTTGCCGCATACTCGTTGTTTTTGCCTAATTTTCTTGCGGTAGCATTCGTATTGCCACGCAAAAAAGACGTTGCTGCCTCAGCTAAAGCTAAGTTGTTGGCCGCTATTTCAGCTTCTCGCGCCGACCGCAATTTCGATCGTGCATCATCCAGATAAACCCGTTGAAGCTCTTTGTTTTTCCTTATACGCTTATCGATAGCTTGTAGTTCTTTTTTTGCGGCGTCTTCGGCAGCCGAACCAGAACCGTCTATGGCTTTATTAAGCTCAAGCGTTTGCTGTTCAAGTGTTTGAGTCTTAGAGGTTAAGCTATTGTAAGCTGCTCCCAAGTCCTCGATATCCGATCCAACACTCTCAAGCGTTTCACCTGCTTTTTTCCCTTCAATAGTTGCTTTGTTAACGGCGTTACTAATCAATCCGAACAACTTGCTAGCAGCAAAGGCTAACGCTTCAAAAAGCAAACCAATGCCGGTGCTCGCGATCCCCGCTCGCAAAGCCCCGCCCATAGCTCTCCCTGTGATCCGGAACTGTCCGATCAATCTTTTAGCGCCTTTTTGAGACCTACCTCTTATTCTTTTCCAAAGATCGGAGACAGACGTAACAACCAGTTTTCCGGCTTTTTCGACTTCTTTCGTTCCATTTAAAGCCTCAAAAACGCTTGATTTGAAATTCCCGACACCACTTTCAAGTTCTTTAAAGCTCGCTGCCAGGAACCCCTTCGAAGCATCCTTACCATTCTTTGACATGGATTTATTTAGCGCCGCGAATTCGCCCTTGAGCGCTGAGGTATCAAGTTTTACACTGACCTCAATTTCACCGGCTTTATATGTTTCAGTCATAAAGCTATTGCTTTCATTGAATCGAAAAAAGTTTTTAAGAGGAATGGGGGAACAATGAGGTTTTTCAGTTTTGGTGCAGTCCGTCTTGAAGACGGTTTATTCCCTGTCGTAGCGGCAATCGTTTTGGCCGTCGTTTTGATCATGGCAACGATTCGTATGTTCGTTGCGCTAAAGAGAACTACTTCGAACTATCGCGATACTAGTTTTATAATTAGAAGGTGCGTGCTCACACTTTTTATCGCTTATATCTCGAGCTTTTTGATCGGCTTTTTGTTCACCGATTTATTTCTGTATCAACACGAGTGGATTGGTCTGGTGTTGTCTATATTAATTGGACTATCTGTGTTCGTTTTTATGTATCGAAGTTTGGTTTCAGCCGTTGAAGAAGAAAAGATATTCAATGAACAAGATGCAAAAGCGCATCTTGAGTTTCTTCGGAACAAGCTAAATTCTATATATGGTGGGACATCTTTATCATTCTTAGCGATGATCGTCTCAGGAATTATATTAGCAATTATATTTACGATATTTCCTGAGAGCGAAAGTACTTGGATACTTTTACCGGGTTTCATTTTTCTAGGATCGTTTCCTCTACTGGTTTTGTATAGCTTTTTACCTAGTCTATTCGAGAAACGGGTTGCCGACGCTGAACATGAATTTCAGAAATCAGAAATAACTGCTGAACAAGAACGCCAAAGTTCTGAAAACGTGCAAAATAAAAAATTTTTTTCTTTGGCCGCGGACTATTTAGAGAAGAATCCGGAAACTAGCCACAATAACTGGCGATCTATTATTCCTGAAGGCGATGCAAGTCATATGAAAATGGGTGCTAAAATCGCGATGAGACGGTTTTTAGACCAACGCAAATTCGAACAAGGGCGATCCCTTTTAAACTATTATGATGCTGACGAATTTAATCTTTTGCCCGTCATGGAGGCATTGAATCATCAAGCGCAAACCGGCGCGCTCGACCTTTCGCCGCGAACGTTCAAGCTTACTCTCGAAAAAAACGAAACAGCCTATGAAAAGCTGCCCTGTAACTGGCAGAAGATACACACCTATCTGGCCCCGCTCACGGATGAGCATGAACAGGCGGATATCCTGGATAGCGGCAATATTTACATCACGGATCAACGGGTTTTCTTTGTCGGCAAAAAAGGCTCTGAAACGGTTTACCTAAATGACATCGCCTATATGGACCACAAAGAAGATGCGCTTCAGTTTTTCCGCGATGAAGGCCTGTCAGAAATCTTCGCGTTCCCAACACCGCACCACGCTACCTATGCGAGGTTGGTCATCGAGGAACTGCTCTCTCGCTAGTCTTTCTTGCGCTCGATCGCGGCCAGGCGGGATCTGGCGACCGTCGCAATGACGCCGCCAATGGCACCAGTTGTCAACAATTCGGTTAAATCACGAACTTCCTGATCGCTCATCCAATTTGCCAAATTTGTCATATGCGCAAAAATAAACACAACGGAAAGCGCGGCTAGCCCCAAAATCAAATAAAGCACCAGAATTATGGCAAAGTGCAGATGCTTGTCGAGACTGTCATCCCGGCCCAGCTGATGGAGCTGGTTTTCGGTTTTCTTATCTTGGAGGTCGAGGCCCAGCGCGAAGGCTGCGGCCTCTTTTTCTGATTTGGCAGAGTTTTCCGCTTGCGGGGCCCGCGCTTTCGGGACCGGATATGACTTCCCCCCAGATGTCTTCCCTTTTGCAGCCATTTAACCAGCGGCGGCCAGCTCTTTGAAATGATCCTTGATCAGAGCTGTCGCGATTACGCGTTTGCGGTTTTGCTTGTCCCAGGTTTTGGACCAGGGCGTCCCGGCCTGATGGGTGAGATCTGAGAGCTGCATGCCGGAGAGATGCTTGTAAGCATCATAGACGGATTTGATCAGATCTTTTTGATCTGCGCTCACGTCGCCTTCCGCGCACTCAAGTTCGGTCACAGGCGTGGCTTTAAATTGCCTTATCTTTGCATATAGCTCAGGTATAACCGGACCATATTGCCAAGCCTGCACATCTTCGCGAATGATGGATTTGTCCCGCAATGCCAGGCTCCATCCCTCACAGAGATAGACCAGCTTCACCAGCTTGAGCGGCGTAAGTCCGCGATTTTCTGACCGGGCAAGGCCCAGAAGTTCATTTGCGACCACAGTAGAGTTAACTTGTGTCATATGTGACGTTCCTTATTGGAGCCCGTATATAGTAGCCCGCGCGTGTAAATCAACCGCGACCGTTAAATAACAATCTGGCCTTTGACCTGATATTTGAATGTTTCCGTCGTGATGACATAGCCGCCTTGCTGAAACTGGATTTCAGCGAAGTATTTGCCGGGGGCTAATCCTCCAGCCTGTTCCGGGCTCAATGGGAATTCTACCTTTCCGTCCAAGCCTTCATTTTGGTCTCCTGAAAGTAAAAGGGCCGGCTCTTCTGGCGGCATGAGCACATCTGTCTCGGCGACGCCCAAGAGAAACTCGGATGCGCCGGACAAATCCAGCGGCGCCCCGTTTTCTTTGAGTATCGAGACTTCGATGGGATAGGTGTCGCCCCGCTTGCGGACGATGTCGTTGATAATGGGCATAGGCTACTCTTTAACCCGCCGTCATCCCGGCCTCCGAGCCGGGATCCAGCGGGGTTTATTGAATGGATCCCGGAACAAGCCCGGGATGACGTATATCACTGTGTAAAAATATAAAGCTCACCTGAGATCGGGCGAACAAGCGGCATGCGTTTGCGAATGGCCACCCTGATGTCCTCGTTCACTACGCGCGCCACCGGCATGGTCCGGTTCAATCGCATCTCGATTGTCTGAACGGGATAGGCGTGATATTCGCTGTGACTTCCATTAGTGGCACCCTGATAGGCCCAGGCATAGCGGAGCATTTTAAATTCCGCTCACCCCAGCGAAGGCTGGGGTCCAGTTTTCCCAATTCAACACATTCGTTACAGAGAAGATCATATGTCTCGGCTTTCCCCGACTGGATCCCAAATTAAATTTGGGATGAGCGGGATTTTTTTAGATTTAATTCTGGCTCAAACTCACCGAAGAAATATCACCGCCAATCACATCTTTCTCAAGCAAAACCTCACCTGTATCTTTATCCCGCAGGCGGGCATGGGTCGGCGTGAGCTCTTCATCGGCTTCGGCCAGTTTCAGCAAGCGCGAAACAATGAACCCAGCCGTGCCGGGATCAAAATCCGCAATGACGGTTTCCCAGAAATTGCGTGTATTGATGCCCGAGACCTGCGTCATTTGCAGACGCACAGTCGGCGTGAAACTGCCGAGCGGATCCGACAGGCTTGCCATCGATGTGTTTTCGCCGATGAGATTGCCATCAATCAGATACTCGCCGTCGCCATCGGGCTTGCGGATCGTCCAGCCCAGGTCGTTACGGAT
>CAYQNQ010000166.1:0-5905 GCA_964418815.1 uncultured Hellea sp. | reverse complement strand
AACGCCTGCGCTCCCGCGCGCAAGATACAGACGCGGTCATCGCCAAACGCATGAGTAAATCAGAAGCCGAGATCAGCCACTGGGCGGAATATGACTATGTCATAGTCAATAAAGATATTGATGTGGCCATGTCCGAACTGACGGCTATTGTCATCGCCGAGCGGCTTAAGCGAAAACGGCAATTATGGCTCGGACCATTTGTTAAGACCTTGGTTCAGGGTGGTTAGAAGCCAGTTCTTGAAAAAATTCTACGGATAGTTCCTCAGGTCTTTGGGTTGGTTCGGCTCCGCAAGTATTAAGCCACACCTCTAAATCCAGTCCATATTTTTTTGCGATGGGCTTTAGGGATTTTCGCAGCATTTTTCGGCGCTGTCCAAATGCGGCCTGGGTAATTTCGCCTAGGCGTTTTAAGTCAGTAAACCGCTCATTAGCGGGCAGAGGATCAAGGATCACAACGGCGCTATCGACTTTGGGCGGAGGCGAGAAGGCGCTGGCCGGGATTTCAAACGCAAGACTGCACTGGCAGACAGATTGGGCCAGCACGGCGAGGCGGCCGTAATTAGGATCGCCTGGGCCGGCGACAATGCGCAGTGCCACTTCTTTTTGAAACATGAGCACAGCCTGATCCCAAAAAAGCGGATCTGCCGTCAGCCAGTTTATGAGCATTTTAGTGCCCACATTATAGGGCAGGTTCGCCGCGATTTTAATTGAGCCCTTGCCGCCAAGCTCTTTATTTATATCAACTTTCAGGGCGTCACCCTTAATGATGGAAAGCCTGTCATCGCTAACATCAGCTATGGCCTTTAGCGCGGGAAGGAACCGCTCATCCATTTCAATTACGGTCACCTGCTGGGCGCCGGCTTTGAGTAAGGACCGCGTCAGCCCGCCCGGTCCGGGACCGATTTCCGCCACATGCACATCATCGAGCGGCAAGGCCAGCCGCGCGATTTTATCGGTGATATTCATGTCGAGCAGGAAGTGTTGTCCGAGTTTTTTATTGGCCCCGAGACCATATTCGCGCAAGGTTTCGGATAGGCTGGGGAGACTATCCAGCATGGCGGGATCTGGCGATCTGGCGGGCCATTTTGATGGCGGCGATCAGGCTATCGGGACGGGCTTTATTTTGACCGGCGATATCAAAGGCCGTGCCGTGATCCGGGGAGGTCCGAATAATGGGTAGGCCCATGGTCACATTAACCGTTCCGTGAAAGTCGATTGTTTTCACCGGAATGAGTCCTTGATCATGATACATGCAAAGAGCGGCATCATAATTCGCCCGGGCTTCTTTATGGAACATGGTATCGGGCGGCATGGCGTCGGAGATGTCTATGCCTTCAGCGCGCAGTTTTTCCGCGGCTGGATTGATGATTTTTATTTCCGCATCTCCCATAGCGCCGCCTTCGCCGGCATGGGGGTTGAGGGCTGCCAGAGCGATGCGGGGATTTTCAATGCCTAGGTCATGCCGCAGGGCGCCATCTAATATTCTGGCATGTTTCATAATTTTTTCCAGTGTGACCAAGCGGGCGGCATCCTGAACAGATTTGTGTACCGTTACGAGAGCCACGCGGAGTTCATCATTGGCCAGCATCATGAGAGGGCCTCGGGAATAGGGCGCATCCGCACTTTCCGTTAAAACGCCCAGATATTCCGTATGTCCGGGATATTTAAAGCCGCTCTGATAAAGAACATCTTTGCTGATGGGGTTTGTGATGATGGCCGCGGCTTTGCCGTCCAGACATAATTTCACGGCCCGCTCAATGCTGCCAGTCACGACACTGGCATTGCCCTGCGAAGGTTTGCCGTCCGTCACATCTGCGCCCAGCGCCATGGGCAATACCGGGAGGGCACTGGAAAAATGATCAGAAGCTTCCGAAACATCATTGATATGTCTGGGTGCAGGAAGTCCTTGAGCTTTGAGATGACGACCTATCAAATCATATGGGGCGAGAACCGCGAATGCCAGATCAGGATCTTGCCGAAGCGCGCTCCAGGCTTTGACGGTAATTTCCGGGCCGATACCCGCAGGATCGCCACATGTCAGGACGAGGGGCGCCCCCATGGGCATTAGCGGATAACGATGGTCGCGTTACGGCGTAAGTCCCGCAAGTGACGCTTGGAAGCTTGAGCCAGCTGCTGGTCCATCAGGCGGTCTTCAATTTCGTCCCGAGTCGGAATATTTGAGCCGGAAACAGAGCGGTCACAAACCAAAATTGCCGCGACGCCTTGCGGCGTTTCAATCGGATCGGACAGCGCGCCCACATCTGTTTCTCCGAGTTTATCCAGAATGGCCTCCGCCAGATCGGAAGTCTTCAGCTCACCCATATCGGCATAGCGCAGGTCTTCAAACTCATCGACATCGGCAGAGAGCGTATCACATTCCGTTAACTTGTCCTTTAGGGCCAATAATTTGCCTTTGGCTGCGTCTTTGCCGTCCTGAGTGTCGGCCAGATAATTGACTTGTTTGAGCTTAAAGAGAGTTTCTGTTTCAGAAATCTTTTTATCCACCAGAGCGACGACATAGACACCGCCCGGCACTTGGATAGGTTTGGATAGATTTCCCTTTTCCATCTGTACGATGACTTCGTCCAGTTCGGGGCGAAGTTCACCTTCGCGGACCCAGCCGACGATGCCGCCGTTTGAGGCGGAGGGCGCTGAAGAAAACTGCTGCGCCAGCAATTGAAACGGCGCGCCTTGCGTGACCTGCGCGACCATGGCGTTTGCACCTTCCAAAGCACCTTCCATCCCGCCGATTTCCGGTGAAGCTTCGATGTAGATTTCGGCGACTTGATAGCTCGGCTTGGAGGCGTTGGCGGACAGGCGGTTGAGAGTCTCGTTGATCTGAGCGTCACTGATCCGAATTCGGGACCCATAAAGGCCGTTGACAATCCGTTGCCAGGCGATTTCGGACTCCACTTGTTCCCGCAGTGTTTGAATTGAAATTCCAGCAGAGGCTAATTGCTGCGCCACTTCATTGGGATCAAGGCCGTTGCGGCCAATCAGCCGCGAGACAGACTGGTTGATTTCTGCGTCAGAAATCTGCTGTTCATATTTCTGGGATTCCTGAATCTGTATCTTCTCATCAACCAGATTGCGCAGGGCCTGAGCTTGTACGCGAGTTAAGGATTCTTCCGTTCGCTCAACACCCGTCGTCGCAAGAATAAACAAGACGCGCTGGCGCAAATCATGGCTTGTCACAATGTCATCATTGACGACAGCGGCAATGCCGTGGTTTTGCTGAGCTTGGGCGATAGGCGCCGCCATTCCAAGGACCATTAAGGCACTTCCGGCCAAAAATAGAGATTTAAACGTTTTGGCTATCATGAGGGCAACCATATTCCTAAAGTAATTCAAGCGGGACTATAACATAATTAATACATATTCAATTCAGGATATCATTAACATTTGGACCAATAAAAATTAAATTTCCGTCACGCCGCAGTTCGCCTACCCGTCTTCGAGACGGCTGAGATAGGCCAATCCGCAGGCCAGTACGAAAATCGGAATAAGCCACACGGCCAGAACAGCTGAAATAGCGCCCGTTTCGCCAAAGGCCTTGATCATATTTTCAATGAAAAACACGGCAAATCCAATGGTCGCGCCGAACAGCATAAATCTTAAGGTTCCGCCCTCTCGGGTCAGCCGCATGGAAACGCCGGCGGCAATAACAGCCATGGCCAGAAGGGTCAGGGGCAGGGCGAGAAGTTTATGAAAGCGCAACCGCTGGGTCGTACTGGAAAAACCTGCGTTGGAAAGAGCGGAAATTTCAGCCGGTAATTGCCAAAGTGGTAAAAGGCGCGCGCCTGACTGCGACTCTTGAATTTGTTGCGGCGTGATCAGTGTCGGAATAGCGACCGCTTCGTTAAACTGCTGTATCCCGTCTGCCTGGCTTTCGAGCACTTCGGTTAGCTGCCAATATCCTGTGGTCAGCAATTCGGCCTTTTTAGCGTCAAATCTGTGACTGAAAACCTGACCGCCATCCTCTGCCGCCTTAGAAATTGTAAACTCCGGATTATCCAAAGTTCGCCGGACCAGATTGAAAGAGGGCGCATAAATGACGGTCTGCTCGAATTCTGTTCCCTCTCGCAGCCAAATGGGATTGTTTTCTATACTTTCGATCTTGCCTTCATATTGGGCGCTCAGCGAATCATGCTGAGCCATGGCGGAGACGGCGAACGGATTGGCTATAAGGGTCCATAAAACCCCGATAAAGGCGACAAGTATCATGGCGGGTGCCAGGAATTTCCAGGCGGATTGACCGGAAGCGCGCATGACAATGAGCTCGCTACGCCGGTTCATTCCGTAAAGCGCGCCCATAACGCCGAAGAGCACAACGAAGGGGACCGTCTGTTCAATGAGCAAAGGCGTTTTTAATGCCGTCAACATAAAGACCTGACCGGCATTCAGCTCTGCATCAGCGCCAATATTTCGGGAGCCCTCCACAAAGTCGATCAGCATAATAATCGAACAGATGACGACAAAGGCCAGAAATATGCCTTTTAGCGTTTGTTTTGCTATATATCGGCTGAGGACCCTCATGCTGTCGACAGCTCGCTTGAACGGCGCCCGAAAAAGACGTCCCCGGACCGGCGGCGGCTCATAAGGTAAAACAGGCAAACCATGATAACGAAGACGGGAAGCGCATATTGTGTCCAATTGAGCGCCGGGGAACTTTCGCTGGCTGAAATAAGCGCAAATCCGCCAAGCCGGATTCCAAACCCTACCAGCGCGCATATGGCCAGGCGGCGGCCATATCCCATGCGTTGAAATTGACCCCTGATAAGAAATGCCAGGGCCAGGAAGGCGAGAGCGAGACTGTAAAGGGGCGTGGCAAGCCGGGAATGACCTTCCGCAATAAGGCCGGGATAGATCGCCGGATTAACTCGGTCAGCCATGCTCGGGTAAAACAACTCGTGCAAAAACCTATCCGAAGATTTAAGCCGTAAATTCGTGTCGGTCGCGACGATTTCTGACAGGTCTATCTGGTAGCTGACGAAGGTAATCGGCGCGAACTCGCCATCATCTTCAATCTGCTGAATCATACCGTCTTTAAGTGTCATTCGAGCTGATGTCTCCGATTTGGAGATGACGCCTTTTTTGGCTGTATAAGTGCTGATTGGTGAGTTTCGGGAATCTCTGATAATCACGTCCGACATCTGCCCATTAGGGAGAATTTCGCGGGCGTAAACTGTGAGTCCAATAGTCGGCGTTACAAATTCGCCCGGTCTGACCATTTGCGAGGCCAGATCCGTGCGGACTTTGAGAAGTTCGCCGCGCATTTTTCGAAACGAAAGCGGCTGAATAACCAGATTGAGAACCAAATGGGCAATCAGGGCCCAACAGGCCAGCCGGACAAAGGGTGACGATAATTGCCAGGGACTTGTTCCGACGGATTTTGCCACAGCCATTTCGCTATCTACGTTGAGGCGGTTTACGGCATAGATCACGGCTATAAACACGGCGATGGGCAGAATAATGCCAATTAATTGGGGTAAAGCCAGAAAGGTGATGAAAAAGAATGTTTTGGCTGTCTGCCGATTCTCAACGATCAAATCCAGGGTTGAAAGGCTTTGAGTGAGAAGCGCCAATGCTGCTAATGCCAAAAGCGTCACAATCAGAGGCCAAAATGCCTGCTTCCAGAAATATGACTGTAAACGTGTCATTCAGACTCAATTTGGCAATAGTAAAGTGCTTTTTGGCTTCTAATATAGGCGGCCTTGGTTTACCACAGTGCAAATATAAAAATACGGCAATGAATGCCGCTCATGATTCAGGAGATCAGCATGAAAGTCAGCTTTGTTTCGGGTAAACCAGCCGGTAGCGGAATAGCCGTAATCCCTGTCTTTGAAGGGAATAAAGCTTTCGGAAGCGCCAAGGCTTACATTAAAGGCGCTAAGGTTCGCTATGA
>CAYQNQ010000165.1:1318-5927 GCA_964418815.1 uncultured Hellea sp. | reverse complement strand
ATCATATGACGCTTGAAGATCAGGTAAGCCTGCTAAACAGGATACCCAAAGGAACTGTCACCATTTTGGAAACCCAGATTTATGAGCCTAAAACCGTCACGAAAAAAGGCAAACCCAGATTGAAAGCGACAAAGGCGGAAGGGTATTGGGGGGCGTTGTGGCGCGAACCCGGCAATGATGTTAAGACCGCTTCCTGGAACAACGAAACCTCGTTCTGGCACGCCCCAAAATCTCTATATCGTCTTTGCAGGCTTTCCGGTTTTAAAGCGGTGATGCCCGTTAAGCCGCGCTTTATGTCAATCTATGCTTCTCGGGGGTATTATATTTTGCTTAAGCAACGTTTTCAAAATATGTTATGAAACTTAAATGATGGCATATGTTTTCAAGCAACCTCCGCTGGTTGGAATTCCTGTTACAGGAACATCCGAACTGTTTCCCGTCCGGCGTATCTACTGCGTCGGAAAAAACTATACCGAACACGTCCGCGAAATGGGCGGCGATATCGAGCGCTCTGAGCCCGTTTTTTTTACAAAAGATGCCACAAGCATCGTCAACAGCGACACAGAAATCACCTACCCGCCTAACACGGAAAACCTTCATTATGAGGTAGAACTCGTCGTCGCCATGGGACCAGACGGCATATTCGGTTACGGAGTCGGGATTGATATGACCCGCCGCGACGTGCAAGCTACGGCCAAACAGAGAGGCGGACCTTGGGACCGCGCCAAGAACTTTCACCAAAGCGCCCCCTGTTCCGCCATCACACCTGCCTCTCAAGCAGGTATTTCCGGCAAGCATATCGTTCTGCGTAAAAACGGGGATATTGTGCAAAGCTCGACTCTCGACAAAATGATTTGGTCTGTTGATGAAATTATAGAACGACTGACATCAGATATGGACCTGCAAGCGGGCGACCTTATTTTTACAGGAACGCCGGCAGGAGTCGGTCCGGTTGTCCCAGGCGATGAACTGGAAGGGGGCATTGAAGGCCTGGCTCCTATTCGAGTGAGATTTATATAGTGAGCAATCTAACCCTTCATAATTATTTTCGAAGTTCCACATCCATTCGAGTCCGTATCGCGCTGAATCTCAAGGGGCTGGACTATGACTATGTACCTTACGCTCTTTTACCGGATGAGCATAAAAGCGAAGCGTTTTTAAAACTCAATCCCCAAGGATTGGTTCCCGCGCTGCAAATCGACGATTTGGTCATTCTTTCCCAGTCCATGGCGATCATCGAGTATTTGGAAGATACCTATCCTGAGCCCGCAATTATGCCGCCTGACCCGTTGGGCAAGGCCCGTGTCCGTAGCCTGGCCCAAATCGTTGGTTGCGATATTCATCCGGTCAATAATCTGCGGATCTTGCGCTATATTGCAGATGAGTTTAGCGCGGACAAAGATGCCAAAAAAGCCTGGTTCACGCGTTGGGCGAGTGAGGGGTTTGCCGCACTAGAGTCGCGCCTATCAAATGAGTCCGAAACAGCCGAGTTTTGTCATGGCAGTGCGCCCAGCCTCGCCGATATTTGCCTATATGCGCAGGTTCTCAACAATAAACGCTTTGATGTTGACCCGGCCCCCTATCCAACAATCATGCGAATATTTACCGGATGCGACGCCCTTGCCGCTTTTCAAGACGCCAGACCTGAAAATCAGCCTGATGCGGTCTGATTTAAAACCCGCCCCGCCACGGCATCCAGTTTTGCCATAAGTTTTGGATCCCGCGCTTCAGGCGCTGTAATCAAAGCCACATCGAGATTTGTTTCTATCCCTTGGGGGCTGGGCGCGCGCTGCGTTTTCGCGAGGCCCGAGACCAATTCTTTGACAGCGGTGCGGGCGGTATCTGCATTTTGCATTAGAACCGCAATGACAGATGCCACGTCGACATTTCCGTGAGCAGGATGCCAGCAATCATAATCCGTCACCATGGCCATGGTTGCATAAGGCAGCTCTGCTTCGCGGGCCAGTTTCGCTTCCGGCATATTTGTCATCCCAATGACATCGCAGCCCCATTGGCGGTACATATGGCTTTCGGCTTTGGTTGAAAACTGCGGTCCTTCCATAGCCAGATAAGTGCCGCCGCGATGCACTTTCGCGCCGGCCTTTTCGGCGGCATCACCGGCAAGAGTAGATAACCGCAAACAAATAGGGTCCGCAGTTGAAACATGAGCAACAAGGCCTGTTCCGAAAAAAGACTTCTCCCGCTTAAAAGTCCGGTCAATAAACTGGTCAACCATGACAAAATGGCCCGGCGCGTATTCTTCTTTGAGCGACCCCACAGCCGATATTGACAAAATATCCGTACATCCGGCGCGCTTGAGCGCGTCAACATTGGCGCGGTAGTTCACATCACTAGGAGAAAGTCGATGACCTCTGCCATGGCGCGGTAAAAAGCGGAGTTTAACGCCGCCGAGTTCAGCAAAGAGAATATCATCTGACGGCATGCCCCACGGCGTTTCAATGGATATCCATTCGCGATTCTCAAGAGCTTCCATGTCATAGAGACCTGAACCGCCCAGAATACCCAATACCCATTCACTCATACTTCACTCCGATTTCAAATCAGTGATTTAAACATTATGTGGGCGTCAACATAGCCTTGCATCTTGTGTTTGAAGGCTTCAGGGACTGTCCCGATAATATCAAATCCGAGAGACTGCCATAGCCGCACGGCGCCGGTATTTGTACTCACAACTAAGTTATATTGCATGCCCCTATATCCGGCCTTCCGGGCATAATCCTGAGAATGTTCGCACATTCGCGTTGCTATGCCCTGGCCGCGAAAATTAGTATCCACGACATAACCGCAATTGCAGATATGGGCCCCGAGCGGCGGCTGGTTGGGACGAATATAATAAATTCCGACAATCTGACCGGATTTATTAATGGCGACAAATGTCTTCTTGCCAGGGGCTGTCCAGTAAGCAAGTGCATCGGATTTGGAAATATCAACCGCATTGGGGTAGCTGTCGCCCGCTTCAAAAACAGGCTTCATGAACGACCAGACCTTATCCCAGTGCTGGGCGGCCTTTAATTCCGTAATCTCAATCATGCGTTCTCATAAACAAAAAAAGCCCGGCACAACACCGGGCTTTTTGAAAATTTTGTTAGTCGTCTAATGCTTCACATTCCGCCAGACTTCTTTGTAAGCGAAGAACATCAACAAGCCCAGAATAAGCAGATAAATCATAACGGAAAGCCCTAGACTTTTGCGGGCTTCCATTTTGGGATCAGCGGCCCACATCAAAAATTCTGTGACATCTTCAGCCATTTGTTCGCGCGTAGCCTCGGGCGGCTGTATTTCTTTTACATTGCCCTCGTCATCCGTAATCTTGATAACTTCATACTCGACACGCCCATCATAGAGCTGGTCCGGCATCGCAACAGCACTAGCTTTTAGATGGTTATACATATTGTCATCTTTGTCATAAGCCAGAAGGAAGCTGTAAATGTAATTGGCTCCATCAGGACGAGCTTTGGCCATTACAGACAAATCAGGAGGCGCCGTGCCAAAATTTGCGGCCTTTGCTGCGAAGTCATTTGCGTAGAATGACGGAAACTTGTCGACTGGTTTACCTGAACGTTTATAAACTTCTCCCGTATCTATATCTATATCCGTAACCTCATTTGGAAAATTCGCAGCAAGATACTTCACGGTAGGATTATCAATGGGATTAGGATATTTCTTGTCGTAAAACGGGGCTCCTTTATCGCCCAAATGGCGGAAGGACATATATTTCAGCTGATGACAAGAGGCGCAGACTTCCTGGTAAACCTGATATCCGCGCTGCATAGCCGCCCGGTCATAAGTTCCAAAAAATCCGTCAAAGTGCCAGTGAAGTTCTTTTTTGTATTTGCTGTCACCGCCCCCGGCCGCATCCGCCACTTTGGTGCCGGCAAATACAGCAGCACTGAATGCCATAACTGCGATTAATGCTGTTTTAAACGTCACCTTCATGTTGACGCCCCCCCAAGGACAGATTTGGTGATAGATTCCGGGAGATCCCTAGGTTTCTCAATCATTCCCATAATCGGTAAGATTAGCAGGAAGAAAGCAAAATAATAGAGGGTTGAAATTCTGGAGAGCCAAAGGAAATTCAATCCTTTTCCATCGGCAGTTGAGAAAAATGGAACCATATCTGTAGGCGTTGCAGAGCCGCACCAACCGAGAATGAAACAATTAATCAGGAACAGGATAAACCATATACGCGTAACAGGACGGAAACGCATTGAGCGGACTTTCGAAGTATCCAGCCAGGGCAAGATAAACAGAACCGCAATAGCACCGACCATGAGTAAAAGTCCCAATAGTTTATCGGGCACAGCCCTCAATATTGCGTAAAACGGCAGGAAATACCATTCAGGCACAATGTGTTCCGGAGTCGCTAAAGGATTTGCCTCAATATAATTATCCGCATGGCCTAAGGCGTCCGGATAATAAAATACGAAAAAGGCAAATATAAGCAGGAAAACAATTACTGCGAAGGCATCTTTGACGGTGTAATAAGGGTGGAACGCCAATGTGTCTTCTTTGGATTTAGGCTCAATACCCACAGGATTATTTTGTCCGGCATGATGCATAGCCCAGATATGCAGACCAACAACGGCCG
>CAYQNQ010000165.1:0-1218 GCA_964418815.1 uncultured Hellea sp. | reverse complement strand
GGATTATTTTGTCCGGCATGATGCATAGCCCAGATATGCAGACCAACAACGGCCGCAATAATAAAGGGCAGCAAGAAATGGAGCGCAAAGAACCGGTTCAGGGTCGGATTATCAACAGAATACCCTCCCAAAATCCATTGTTGCAGGGATTCCCCCACAAAAGGTACTGCCGTAAAGAAGTTTGAAATAACTGTCGCACCCCAGAATGACATCTGGCCCCATGGCAATGTATAACCCAGGAAAGCCGTAGCCATCATAATCAGATAGATAATACAGCCGAGAATCCAGATCATCTCTCTAGGCGCTTTATAGGAACCGTAATAGAGCCCTCTGAACATATGGATGTAAACGGCAAAGAAGAACATGGCGGCACCGACCGCATGCATAGACTGGATTAACCAGCCATAGGGAACGTCTCTGCGAATACGCTGAACATCAGCAAAAGCAACTTCCACATTGGCCGTATAATGCATGGCCAGAATAATTCCGGTAATGATTTGCACCATCAGGCAAAGCGTTAGAATTCCGCCGAATGTCCACCAGTAGTTCAAGTTTCGCGGACTGGGATAGACCATAAAGTCCGCGCCCATCCGAACAATAGGCAGGCGTTTATCAAGCCACTTGGTAACGCCGTATTTCGGTTCATATGTAGATGGGTGTCCGCTCATGATTAACCGACCTTGATCACTGTCTCAGAGATATATTCGTAAGTAGGAATAACGAGATTTTTCGGCGCAGGGCCTTTGCGAATTCGTCCGGCGGTATCGTAGTGAGATCCGTGGCAGGGACAATACCAGCCGCCATACTCGCCTTTGACATCAACTTTACCTTGCTCGCCTATGGGCACGCACCCGAAGTGCGTACAGACACCGACCATGACGAGAAATCGGGGGTCGAGCTTGCCTTCTTTGTTGGCAACAAGGCGCTCATTGTCTGTTTGTGGATCAGGTAGTGATGCAATATCGACGGCTTCAGCTTCGGCAATTTCTCCTGGCGTCCTATGACGAACAAAAACAGGTTTACCACGCCAAAGCGCTTTAACTTCCTGCCCTTCAACCACGTTCGAAAGATCAATTTCGATGGACCCAGCCGCCTTTGTATCGGCGGCAAGTCCCATCTGCGAGACCATAGGCCAAGCAATAGCAGCACCCCCTACCGCAGCAGCGGCTCCGGCAGCAATATAAATGAAGTCACGTTTGCCTTCATCAATGTGTTCAT
>CAYQNQ010000164.1:0-5936 GCA_964418815.1 uncultured Hellea sp. | reverse complement strand
GAGATGATTGTCTCGCTCAATGAAAGCGAATTTCGGGGTGAAGACAATTACGCTCATAAACAGGAAAGCTATTCCAGCCAAAGATTTCATCAGAAGACTGAATGGCAAAGCCAAATAGGCAAATATAAAGAATATTGTTGCGGCTAGAATTTGCTCAGTAAAGAGCTTGAGCCCATAGGCACGTTCAAGGTTTGTCGCCAGGCCTATGATCCGAAAGCTGACCGAGTATAAGATTCCAGCGCCAAGACCTGCCATTCCTATGCCCGTCAATAGAACCGTATGGTCCGGCAGGGAGACGGCAGTCAGAAAAAATCCGGATATCAAAAGCAGAAATCCAACAAGGCTAACTAGTCTTTGATCGACCTTGGGAGAAATTGATGCGCTTAATACTCCAGCTATGGTAAAACTGAAAAGATAAATGGTGGCAATCAATCCCAAGAATTGTTCGCCATACTCCGTCTGATTGCTGATGGCTCCAATGGCTAAGGGCAAAACAAGAAAAAATGTCGCAGAAATGGCCGATATCAGACACCCCGACGTTAGCGCCTTCATTTGCCGGTTCATGATGTCTTAGGTCTTAGCGTCAATACAGATGGAAGGTATGTTGATAGATAACCCTTTCCAACTCTTTTTGCTTCTTCGACAATGTTATCTTGAATTGCTCCAACTTCGCGTAAATTTATAGAAAAGAGTAGGTCTGTCATTTCAATAAAATAGAACAGTTTACGTTCAAATTCTGGAATATCAGGAAGCGTGAAATACTCTTCAAATCTTTGTCTCATTACATTTGCGATTTTAAGATTATTATCGCTATCAACCTGTTTGATTTCCGGCGGAACGGTCGAGCCTATTAGCAAAGTCCTCGCGACAGTATTGGAACGATAAATCTCGGCGCCTCTCTCTACTAGAACATCAACGACATCATGCCAGGTAGAAATTGACTTGCGTCGAATGCTCTTTGATTGCGCCTCATAAAAAATTTGACTCATTTCACCCGCGACAGCGGCAAACAAATCATATTTGTTTGCATAAAAATGATAAGCGGACCCCTCTGGGACACTAGCCGCCTTAGCGATTTCACGAAATGAGATATCTTGTGGATCTTCCTTTTCTAGCAATGTGATCGCAGCTTTAATTAAGGCCTCTCGTCTGGCCACGCCTCTGCTTTGAACTGCTGAAACCTTGCGGCGTTTTCCAATAATCTGGCGGGTTGTGCTCATAGTGATCCTCAAATTGAGCTCGTACTCTATTCGACTCGGGTTCTGGAAGCAAAAATTTTATAATTTGTACAGTTTACATTTATAAACTCGAGATATATTGAGTATATGGTAATATTGGATAAAGTCATGCAAAAACTCTCACAGCATTATGTCAATGGAAATTGGGTCGATCCAATTGGAAATACGGTCTTCAAATTGATCAGTCCGACGACTGAAAAACCGATCGCTGAAATCACATTGGGAAATGAGGGGGATGTGGCTCGGGCTGTTTCAGCAGCTAAAGCAGCTTTCGGGTCATTTTCGCAAACATCCCGCCAGGAGAGAGTCGAAATTTTGGACGCTATTGCGAAACTATATAAGGAGCGTTGGTCTGAAATTGCCAAGGCCATGACCGCCGAAATGGGTGCTCCGTCTTCGCTTTCCGATACATTACAGGCGGAAATGGGAGCGGCACATTTTGAGACCGCTAGGGATGTTTTAAAAGACTACAAGTTTGAAAAAACCACAGATATGTCATTGATCCGTAAAGAGCCTGTTGGGGTATGCGGCTTCATAACGCCTTGGAATTGGCCGATGAATCAAATTGGCTGTAAAGCTGGTCCTGCCATTGCAACAGGCTGTACATTCGTCTGGAAACCGTCTGAACTTTCACCCCTGTCAGCCCACATACTAACAGAAATCTTTGATGAGGCGGGCGTCCCTGCAGGTGTTGTCAATATGGTGCATGGTGATGGTCCCACTGTTGGAGCGTCAATCGCATCCCATCCGGATATTGAAATGGTCTCATTTACCGGGTCAACCCGTGCTGGAGAAGCGGTTGCAATAGCAGCGGCTCCAGGAATTAAACGTGTGTCTCAAGAGCTCGGCGGAAAATCCGCCAATATCTTACTCGACGATTTATCTGGAGAAGCCCTTACCAACGCTGTTGCTACGGGTATCGATATACTTGCTATGAATAGTGGTCAGAACTGCAATGCACCGTCGCGTATGCTGGCGCCGCGTGCAAAGCTTGAAGATATTATAGGAGCCGCGAAGGAAGCGGCTGAGTCCATTGTCCTAGGTGACCCGAATGACCCAGAAACCCAAATGGGTCCAGTTATCTCAGCGCGTCAATGGGGACTCATTCAAGGGCATATTGATACGGCCATTTCCGAAGGTCTAAGGCTCGTCACAGGTGGACTCGGAAAGCCCAAAGATCTCGAGACAGGTTATTATGTCAAGCCGACAATTTTCGTGGCTAAGAATAATCAAGCCTCATTAGCTCAGAACGAAGTATTCGGACCTGTTCTGGTAATTATTCCCTATGACTCAGATGAGGAAGCTATTCGCATAGCGAATGATAGTGAATATGGTTTGTCAGGGTATGTTTTTGGTGAAGACCTTGAACGTATAAATCGCATTGCGGCGCGCATGCGCACGGGAATGGTGCACGTTAACGGTATCGCCGGAGATATGCACGCGCCTTTTGGTGGTTATAAAAAATCTGGAAATGGCCGCGAATGGGGCGAGTTCGGATTTGACGAATTTCTTGAAACAAAAGCGGTGATCGGTTTTCGAGGCGAATAGCTTTACCATCCCCTGAATCTAGCGAGTAAAACAATGTCCGTTTCAGTGAATGATGATACTTTGATTTGTACCCGCGCCTATATTAGCGGGCAATGGGTCGAAGCTGAAAGCGGCGAGACCTTTGATGTGTCTAACCCTGCAACAAACAAAGTCATAGTCTCAGTTTCAAAATGCGGCACCAAAGAAACCCAAAAAGCCATTGCGGCGGCTGAACAGGCTCTGGAGGCTTGGCGGAAAACAACGGCGAAAGAGCGATCAAGCTTGTTAATGGCGTGGCATGACGAAGTCGTCAAAAACGCTGACGATCTGGCCTTCATCCTGACATCTGAGCAAGGTAAACCCCTGACAGAAGCCAAGGGTGAAATTCTCTATGGCGCCAATTACATCCGGTGGTTTGCGGAAGAAGCCAAACGAATTTACGGGGACACAATCCCGGGTCAGTCTCCCGATAAACGCGTCGTCGTCATCAAGCAGCCTATAGGGGTTGTCGCCTGTATCACGCCCTGGAACTTTCCAAATGCCATGCTGGCTCGGAAAATCGCACCGGCTTTGGCCGCAGGAAATACAGTCGTCTGTAAACCGGCCAATGCAACGCCTTTATCAGCCCTAGCACTCGGTGAGTTGGCCACTCGAGCCGGCATCCCTAATGGGGTTATCAATATTCTGTGCGGGAAGACGTCCGAGATTGGTGAAGAACTAACATCCAACCCAATTATTCGAAAGTTATCTTTCACTGGCTCTACCGAAGTTGGCAAGAAACTCATGGCGGACTGCTCCCGGACCATGAAACGAACCTCCATGGAATTAGGCGGAAACGCGCCTTTTATCATCTTTGACGATGCTGATATTGACGAAGCCGTTTCCGGATTAATTGCCAGCAAGTTCCGAAATGCGGGCCAGACCTGTGTCTGCTCCAACCGCATATTTGTTCAGGACGCGGTCCATGAGGAATTTGTTTCCAAATTCACGAAGGCCGTTTTTGCTCTGAAAATGGGCGACGGAACCGATGAAGACACGGATATTGGCCCTTTGATCGATAAGAACGCTGCTGACAATGTTCGATCCATGATTGCCGACGCATTGGATAAGGGTGCCAAACTAGCCGCTCAAAGTGGAGGGGAGCTTGAAGGGGGTAATTATGTATCGCCGACTATTATCTTTGATGCCACCCGTGACATGCGCGTATTCAGCGAAGAAATATTTGGCCCGGTAGCGCCTGTCTTTCGCTTTACCTCCGAAGAAGACGTCATAGCCCAAGCCAATGACACACCCTTTGGCCTTGCCGCCTATTTTTATGCCAGAGACATTGGACGTATTTGGCGGGTTTCCGAGGGTCTCGACTATGGCATGGTTGGAATAAATACAGGCGCGATCTCAAATGAAATGGCGCCTTTTGGTGGCGTGAAAGAGTCGGGTCAGGGCCGTGAAGGTTCAAAATATGGCCTCGACGACTATCTGGAAATTAAATCCCTGACGATTGGAGGGTTGGACAAATGACAACAGAAAATACAAATGCCGCCTGGCAATTACGGAAGAATGCAGCCATGGCGCGCGGTGAAGGCAATCTGGCCGCGCTTTATGTTGACCGTGCGCAAGGCTCTGAAATGTGGGATGTGGAAGGCAATCGCTATATTGATTTCGCAACCGGTATCGCCGTCTGTAATACTGGCCATACCCACCCGAAGGTAACCCAGGCCGTCAAGGATCAGGTTGATCGGTTTTCGCATACCTGTGTGATGGTTACGCCTTACGACTCGGCTGTCTTGTTGGCAGAGAAACTGAATGAACTCGCGCCGGGACCTTCACCCAAAAAGTCCATGTTTGTGACAACCGGGGCTGAAGCGGTTGAAAATGCTGTCAAGATAGCGCGGGCGCATACCGGCCGCCGTGCCGTCATCGCCTTTGACGGCGGTTATCATGGGCGTACGAATTTTACGCTCGGTCTTACGGGCAAGAACGCGCCATATAAGCTCGATTTCGGACCGTTTCCAGCTGATATTTATCGGGCCCCGTTTCCGATTCCTTATCACGGCATCACCGAGGAGCAGTCACTAAAGGCGCTAAATATGCTCTTCACTTGCGATGTGGAACCTAAGAATGTCGCCGCGATTATTCTTGAGCCTGTTCAGGGTGAAGGCGGATTTTATCCGGCCTCTGACAGTTTCCTACGGGCGATACGTGATATTTGTGATGAGCACGGCATTGTCATGATTGCTGATGAAATCCAGTCCGGATTTGGGCGGACAGGAAAATTCTTCTGCATGGAGCATTCCGGTGTTGAGCCTGACCTAATGACCGTGGCTAAAGGTATGGCAGGCGGTTATCCCTTGGCCGGTGTTGTCGGAAAGGCTGAGATCATGGACGCGCCTGCACCGGGCGGCCTAGGCGGAACCTATGCCGGCTCTCCGGTTGGCTGCTCTGCGGCTTTAGCTGTCATCGATGTTATCCATGAGGAAAATTTGGTCGAAAAAGCAGGTCATATTGGGCAAGCCTTCAAAGAGCGGTTAGAGAGCTTGAGGAAAAAACACCCGGACGTAATTGGAGATATTCGATGCGATCGCGGCGCAATGATGGCGGTTGAACTCGTCAAGGACGGAGACCCTGATAAAGCAAATCCCGAATTAACAGCTAAGCTTGTGCCTGAAGCTTATCAGCGTGGTCTTGCTGTTTTAAAATGTGGTATTCGCGGAAATGTCTTCCGTTTCCTGCCGGCTTTAACAATTTCTGATGAGTTAATTAGTGAAGGTTTAGACATTTTCGAAGCTAGCTTAGAGCATGTCTTATGATTGAGCTAAATCTTAGATTGGCTCGCTCTATTGGTATTTTAGAAATGCACGGTTTTTCTTTAATCGGCTAAAACCTTCTTACAGTTGCGCGTCTCCCTTCGCTTGCGCTCCGGGCCGGGATCGGCTTTGTCACGTTAACGGAACCAGCCGCTAGTTTCGTTAAGTTGCCTTCTTAGGCGCAAGCCGTTGCCGTTATGACGTTCCATTCGTTTTGTGCCTGTTGCCTGAATTTTCGAAGTGTGCTTCTGGATATGAGATGGCGGCGATGGTTGAAGAGATTGTAGATCTGAGCGTGGGTCGAAAGCAGTTTTTGAGCTTGATGGACCGACCTGAATTTCTGTGATTTTCGTTCTCTTCTTCTGAT
>CAYQNQ010000163.1:0-5971 GCA_964418815.1 uncultured Hellea sp. | reverse complement strand
ATTCGTATTGCGTGTTGAAAAAGCGTCCCCTATCTCATCCAAATGGCAAAATATGATAATGCGATTGTATCCCCCTCTACGCCTAGAATGGGGAATGCTATCACTCGCTGGATTGGCCAGTCCATTCTAGACCTAATGGGCTGGAAAATAACCGGTCGGCTTCCCGACGAAAAAAAAGTCATTGTGATTGGTGCCCCACATACATCCAATTGGGATTTAATCATTGCCATGACTTCCATGCTTGCTGTTGGACTTCGCTTTTCATGGATGATGAAAAAAGAGGCTTTTTTTTGGCCGTTTGGACCGCTTTGGAAAGCCCTTGGCGGCATTCCAATTGATCGGTCAAAAAAAAGTAATGTGACTGAACAAATGGCCGACTGGCTTAACTCGAATGACAATGTCTGGCTCGGTATTACGCCCGAGGGAACCCGAACGAAAGTAAAATCATACAGAAAGGGCTATTTACGAGTCGCCTACGCAGCTGAAGTTCCGGTATTTATTATTGGGCTTAACGGGGCGACCAAAGAGGTAGTATTGGATAAAATCATCCCGCTGACTTTTAATTTGGAAGAAGACAACCGTCTAATAAAAGAATATATTGATGAACGTTACTCTGGCGTTAGGTCTGACAATAAATAACTGGTAACTATTGTATATTTCTTTCAGCACTCCTAAGTGCAGCGCGTGCCAGTCATTGATATAGAAAATTTGAAACTCACTGAAGGAGCCCTGCTCGGCATAGACCCTGGAACCAAGACCTTCGGCCTTGCAGTTAGCGATTCTACGCGGCTGATTGCTTCACCTTTATTTACAATTAGGCGCACAAAATTTTCCAAAGACTCACAAACTCTGCTGCAAACCTTTGACGAAAAAAACGCAGTAGCCATCGTAGTTGGGATGCCAATCAATATGGATGGGTCTCACGGTGCGCGGTCGCAGTCAGTCCGTGACTTTTGTACAAACCTTTTAAAAATGCGAGACCTTAAAATATTTCTCTGGGATGAGCGGCTCTCGTCAGCTGCGGTAGAACGCACGCTTTTGGCCGGTGATATCAGCCGTAAGAAAAGGGCAGAGAATATTGATAAAATGGCCGCCGCCTACATTCTTCAAGGTGTTTTGGATCGGTTGCGAAACTAAAGATTCCTTTTGACACCACCTCAAAGCGCCATTAAAGCGGCGCAAATTGATTGAGGACTTATGGCATCCAGCTACGGATACCGTTTCGAACAACAGCACTGTCTGTCTATTTCCCAATTCTCCCGTCCTGATATAGAAACCCTTCTATCGCTCGGAGAACATTATCTGGATTTGTCAGTTCAAAAATCGCCTGATCTCAATATTCTTTCCAGCAAAACTCTCGTAAATCTGTTTTTCGAAAATTCCACCCGAACTCAAAAAAGTTTTGAAATCGCAGGCCGCCGCCTTGGTGCGGACGTGATTAATATGTCTGTTGCGGGATCATCTGTGCAAAAAGGCGAAACCTTGCTGGATACTGCGGCTACGCTCAACGCTATGAACCCGGATATACTTGTTGTTCGGCACGGATCATCGGGTGCTCCCGCATTGCTGGCCCAAAAAGTTGCCGGGTCAGTTGTAAATGCAGGCGACGGAATGCACGAACATCCGACGCAGGCCTTATTAGACGCGTTGACCCTCCGGCGTCATTTTGGAAAAGAACTTGGCGGTATTCGCGTCGCGATTTGTGGAGATATTGCACATTCAAGAGTCGCCCGCTCCTGCGTTCAGCTGTTTAATATTCTTGGCTGTGAAGTTCGCCTGATCGGACCTCCGACATTGATTCCCTCTGATGCTGATAGATGGGGCGTAGACGTTTTCCATAATATGGAAGAAGGACTTGCGGGGTGTGATGTTGTCATGATGCTTAGACTTCAACTTGAACGCATGTCAGGCGCATTCGTCCCGTCCAAAAGAGAATATCACCGATTTTACGGTCTTGACAGAACCTCTTTGGCTTATGCCAAACCGGGCGCCATGGTCATGCACCCGGGCCCCATGAACCGCGGCGTGGAGATTAGCTCCGCCATCGCAGACGATCCGGATATCAGTCTAATAAATACTCAGGTAGAATCCGGTGTCGCCATGCGAATGGGTATCCTGCATGCACTTTCAGAAGCTCAGGACGGTCAATCATGAGCGCGCTTACCATTACAAATGCTCGAATTATTGATCCCGAAAGCGAAACGGACATTACCGGCAACATTGTTACGGAAAACGGCCTAATCACCGGTATCGGAGAGGTAGCAGTCAAGGGCGAAGTGAAAGATGCAACCGGCTTAATCGCAGCCCCTGGCCTTATAGACATGCGAGTATCCACCGGTGAACCGGGCACAGAACACAGAGAAACCATCGCATCTGCAGCTACCGCGGCAGCTGCAGGCGGAGTAACGTCCATTGTTATCATGCCAGATACAAGCCCCGTCATTGACGATATGTCTCTGGTAAATTTCATCCAAACCCGCGGCGCAGATACGGATGTGAATGTTTATGTGTCCGGAGCATTGACTAAATCTCTGGATGGCAACTCCATGACCGAGATCGGGCTAATGAGTGAAGCGGGCGCGGTCATGTTCTCAAACGGACACACGCCCGTAGCTGACAGCCTTATCATGCGCCGATTACTTGCCTATAGCGCACGGTTTAACGCCTTGATTGCCAACCGTCCGAAAGACCCGTCCTTGGGCGCTGCGTCGGTTGCAAACGAAAGTGATTTTTCGTCAAGATTGGGACTGGTTGGGGAGCCGGCGATTTCCGAACGGATCATGATTGAAAGAGATGCAGCCTTGGCGGAGCTAACCGGCGGGAGACTCTTGGTCGATATGGTTTCATCTGCCGAAGGTGTGCAGGCCTTGCGGCGAGCAAAATCACGCGATCTGGATATTTCAGCGTCAGTCTGCATTAATCATTTGGCTCTCAATGAAATTGACATTGGCGACTACCGGACATTTGCAAAGCTGGATCCGCCTTTACGAGATGAAACCGACCGGTTGGCGCTTTTGGAAGGCATCAATGACGAAACCATTGACGTGATTGTCTCCGCGCATGACCCGAGAACCGCCGGACAAAAGCGGCTGCCCTTTTCCGAAGCGGCCAGCGGCGCAGTCGGATTGGAACTCATTCTTGCGGCAGGACTATCGCAAGTGGCAGATGGCAAACTGGAATTGATGAAACTGCTCGCCTGCCTGACAATTAATCCCGCCAATTTACTGGATCTGCCCGCTGGACGGCTGAGCGTAGGCGCTCCGGCCGACATTGTTTTATTCGATCCTGATATGCCGTGGGTTTGCGACAGTGATCAGCTAAAGTCCAAATCCAACAATACACCATTTGATGACCGGCGATTTACTGGCCGAACGGTAACAACCATTTCCGCCGGCCGAATTATCTATGAGCTTGGTCATTGATATTTTGACCCTTGGGCGGCGCTATGGCATTGAACCCCATGAAGCTAGTTTGGGCATTTTTTTGGGTTTTGATTATAGCTGCGTGCCAGCCGGCCTCTGACACTGCGGCCACCGCAAATCCACTTGAATCAAAAGAAGAAGACGTCAAAAGCGCTGTCAATGAAGCCATGGCCTCGACGGGCACAGGAGCGCCGGCCCTCTGGAAAATATCGGATCCAGACACAACCCTTTATTTATTCGGAACCGTTCACAACCTCCCTGATAATCTGTCCTGGGAAACTGATGTTTTCAGTACGGCCTTTAACAACGCTCAGAAATTATATCTCGAAGTTGATTTAACTTCGAAAGACGCCAAACGGCGCATGGAGATTTTCAGGCAAGAAAATGGGGAGCTTCCAGTAGGTCAGTCACTTTTTGAGCATATGAACGTCGCAGACGCCTATAATTTGAAGCGGTCCATAAGCGCTATGGGCGTCAACCCAATTGAATTTGAACATCTTCAACCCTGGTTGGCTGCTCTTCAAATCAGTCAACTTCGCCTGTCCCGGTCAGGGTTTAACCGGGCAAGCGGAATAGAGACTATACTGATTAAACGCGCGTCAAAGAGCGGCAAAACCGTGAAATATTTGGAAAGCGTGGAAGATCAAATGTTGGCGCTTTCACAGGGAGACTTTCGGGAACAAATCGATATTTTATCATCATTTATCAGAAACCAGAATGGTTCCGATCTGGGCATGAATTTGGTTATGCAGGAGTGGCTAGATGGCGACATTCACGGACTAGGTCGGCTCGTCGCGAATCCTGACATTGGATACAGCCAGAATTCCTATAATGCCTTATTGGTTGCGCGTAACAAGAACTGGTTGGATATCTTATCAGATCAACTCAATCAGCCGGAGCAGACATTTGTCGCCGTGGGGGCGGCCCATTTAGCCGGGCCGGATAGCCTTTTAAAAATGCTGGAAACCACAGGTTTTAACGTGGAGCGTATTCAATGAGATTAGTTTTTGGATTTATTTTTTGCGGCGCCCTGATTGCCTGCGGCCCCAAATCATCTGTGACTAATAAATCGTCCTCATATCATCCCGAAGATATACTTTCGCTAAGTATCTCGGATCTAAAATCCAAACTTGAAACCAACAAAATTACTTCTGAGAAGCTCGTATCTGCTTATAATGATCGGATCAAATCGGTCGATTGGGAAGGGCCGAAGCTGCAAAGCGTTTTGACCTTGAACCCTGATGCCATCGAAGAAGCCAAACGTCTCGACCAATTACGGAATGAAGGCAATTTGCTTGGACCCCTGCACGGAATTCCCCTACTTTTAAAAGATAATATCGAGTCCAAAGATAATATGCCGACAACAGCAGGGGCCTATGCGCTGAAAGAAAATTTAACCAATCGAGACTCGCCCCTTGTTGCAGGGCTGCGGGCGCAAGGCGCCATAATCCTGGGAAAAACAAATCTTTCACAATGGGCAAATTTCAGGTCCAATGATTCCATGAGCGGCTGGAGCGCCTTGGGCGGCCAGACCAAAAACCCTCATATACTGGATCGAAACCCATGTGGTTCCAGTTCGGGGTCTGGTGCGGGCATTGCTGCTTTTATGGCCGCCGGAGCTGTTGGTACTGAAACCAATGGATCGATCATTTGTCCGTCCAACGCCAACGGTATCGTCGGATTCAAACCCACTGTTGGCCTGGTTTCCCAGCAATATATCGTGCCTATCTCCTCTTCGCAGGATACAGCGGGCCCGATGACACGAACTGTCACCGGCGCGGCGTTAATGCTGGACGCCATGGACAATACAGATGTCGATTACGCAGCAGCGCTCAATCAAAACGCCTTATCAGGAAAGCGTGTGGGCGTGATGCGTTTTGCGCAGGGATCCAATCCGGACATAAAAGACAGGTTCAATCTCGCAATTCAAGATATCGAAGCGCTCGGGGCGGAAATTATCGAGATAGAAAAATTCGAACCGGACACTGAAAACTTCTTTGGTAAATCGTTCGATGTTCTCAAATACGAGTTTAAGGCCACGTTGAACGAATATCTTGGCCAAACACCTGAAACAGTAAAAACAAGAACTCTTGAGCAAATCATTGCATTCAACTTGGATAACGCCGACAAAGAGCTACCCTTATTTGGTCAAGACATTCTGGAAAGCTCTGATGAGATGGGGCCTTTGACGGATGAAGACTATCTTTCAAAACGTGATGATATTCAGCGTTCCGCCGGTCATGACGGGATAGACAAGCTGATGGCCGAAAGTAATGTCGACGTCCTGATCTCTCCATCTGGCCCTGTTGCAGGAAGGATTGACCCTATAAATGGTGATGTCTGGCCCTCTTGGGCTGGCGCGGGATATCTGGCAGCCATTGCAGGCTATCCACATATAACGGTTCCTATGGGCCAAATCGACGGCATGCCGATAGGCTTGTCATTTATGTCTGGCAAAGGCAAAGATGCTGCGGTCCTGTCTTTCGGGTTTGCCTATGAGCAGGCTACTCATCACATTAAAGCGCCGGAGTATTTATCCACTGCAGAAA
>CAYQNQ010000162.1:0-5986 GCA_964418815.1 uncultured Hellea sp. | reverse complement strand
CCTCTTGAGCTCGACGGCGATGAAATCAGCCTTAAATCCATAAAGCTCGACGGAAAAGACCTCAAGCGCTCCGACTATCGCCTCACCCAGACCCAGCTTATTCTGGAGAGTTTGCCTGATAATTGCGTCCTGGAAATCGAAACGGAATGCGCGCCTGAGAAAAATTCTACACTGATGGGGCTTTATGTATCCGGTGGCCGGTTTTGTACCCAGTGCGAGGCCGAAGGCTTTCGCCGTATGACCTATTACATGGACAGGCCCGATGTTATGTCGGTGTTCAAAGTCCGGATTGAAGCCGATAAAAAGAAATATCCCTACCTTCTGGCCAATGGGAACTGCACGGATCAGGGCGACCTGCCGAACGGCAAACATTATGCCGTCTGGGAAGACCCGTTTAAAAAGCCCGCCTATTTGTTCGCGCTTGTGGCCGGCGAATTTGACCTTTTGGAAGATAGTTTCACCACTATGAGCGGCCGCGAAATTCCGCTGACCATTTACGTGGACCCGGGCGATGCACCCCGTGCTGAATACGCCATGGACAGTCTCAAACGTTCCATGAAATGGGACGAGGAAGCCTTCGGCCGGGAATATGATCTGGACCGTTTCATGATCGTCGCCGTTCGCGATTTCAATTTCGGAGCCATGGAAAACAAGGGCTTGAATATTTTCAATTCAGTGCTTTTGCTGGCCGACGCTGCAACGGCCACAGATATGAATTTCGAGCGCATAGAGAGCGTCGTTGCCCATGAATATTTCCACAACTGGACCGGCAATCGCATCACCTGCCGCGACTGGTTTCAACTGTGCCTAAAGGAAGGCTTCACCGTCTTTCGGGATCAAGAATTTTCTGCCGATATGCGCGGCGCGACCGTGCAGCGGATCAAGGATGTTCGCGCACTGCGCTCGCGCCAATTCCCCGAAGACCAAGGCCCGCTGGCTCATCCGGTCCGGCCGTCTGAATATATGAAGATCGACAATTTTTACACGGCGACCATTTATGAGAAAGGCGCGGAGCTTATCCGGATGCTTAAAACTATTTTGGGCGCGGAAACATTTCGCAAGGGCTGTGACCATTACTTTGAAACGCTGGACGGAACCGCCGCCACAGTTGAGCAGTTTGTGGCCTGTTTTGAACATGTGTCCAATCAGGACCTGTCTCAATTTATGCGCTGGTATGAACAGGCCGGCACGCCGATAATTCATGTGAGAAAAACACCTCAAGGCATTGAAATAAAACAAGAAAATAAACCAACACCCGGACAACCCAATAAAGACAACCGAGTCATTCCTATTCGCTATTCGGCCGTTTCTGCAGATGGTGGCAACACACCGGAAAAATTAGTCATCATGGAAAAAAGGTCGGTTATTATTGGTAATCCAACCACTAACATCACACCGTCCCTGTTTAGAAATTTCTCTGCCCCGGTGGTTATAAAATCAGATTTCGAAACGGAAGATTTCCTTCGCCTCATGGCCCATGACGAGAACGGATTTAACCGCTGGGAAGCGGGACAGACCATTGCACGCTCTCTGCTGGCGGCGGCCACCAAAGCCATTCAAAGCGGCGAAATGCCGGCGCCGGATGACGCGCTTCGAGGCTACACACAAGGCCTAAAAAATACGCTGAACGATCCGTCTTTTGACCCGGCGTTCAAGGCACTGGTCCTGACCCCGCCCGGCGAAAAAGAAATCCTGCAAAGCCTTACAGATGTTGACCCGGTGGCCATCACACTTGCCGGCCGCTGGCTCAAGCGGGCAATGGGCGATCATCTAAAAAATGAACTGCTGAATACCTATCATGATATGCAGGACGGCGGCCCGTTCTCTCCGTCGGCAAAGGCCGCGGGACGGCGCGCACTGGCGAACCGTTCACTGGCTCTTTTGGCCTCCCGCATGGACCCTCAAGCAGCGCCGCTTGCTATCAATCAATTAAACACAGCCAGTAATATGACCAATGAACTGGCGGCGCTCATAACGCTTACTCATTTGGGCGGGCGGCGTGTCGATCAGTCCCTCGAAGATTTTTATACCAAATGGAAAGACAATCCGCTCGTCGTTGACAAATGGTTCGCCGTCAGCGCCTCTCGCCCTGGACAGCAAGCCTTAAAACATGTTCAAGACCTCACTGGGCACCAAGCCTATAATAATTCCAATCCTAATAGAGTCAGAGCCCTTGTGGGGTCATTCGCCATGAACAATGCGGAGGCGTTCCATAAATTTGACGGCTCAGGGTATGCTTTTTTCGCCGATCAGGTACTGGATATGGACAATCGAAACCCTCAAATTGCGGCGCGGCTCCTGGGTGCATTCGAAGCCCTTCCGAGACTGGATAAAATGCGTCAACGCCTCGTAAGAGATCAGCTCTCACGCATAATTGCATCAAAACCATCTAAGAACGTTCTGGAAATCGCCTCAAAAATCAAAGGCTAGCTCAGTTTAACCATAACTTTAGGCCTTTAAGCTAGCTATTCATGGATGATTGATCCACGTACTTTTCACGGCTTCCGCGAACATGTGTCCGAACACATGTACACCGTCATGAAGCAGCCCATTGTAAATCTGGCAGACGATAAAATATCTCATTATGAGTGGTTGGTCCGGTTTCAACATGAAGCCGGTGTTCAGGGCGTCATAAGACCTGCTGAGCTATCCGGCGCTATCAAAGATCTGGACCTTTCAATGCTTGCCAGAGCCGTCCTCACTATAAACAAATACCCGGACGACATCGGCATGGCTGTAAACCTGTCCGGTGCCTCCATAGATCTACCGGGATTTGAGCACGCTTTGATGGCTTGCCTTTCAGCTCTCGAAGGACCTGCGGAAAAACTCGTCATTGAGCTCACCGAAACCTGGGATTTGGAAAATCTGCATAAAGCCAAAGACATTTTGCAAAAACTGAAAGAACGCGGGCATAAAATCTGTCTCGACGATGTGGGCGCGGGGGCCGCCTCTATTCGGTATTTACGGGCCCTGCCCGCCGATTATTTGAAAATTGACGGGGAATTTGTCGTTTCAGCCATGAACGATGACCGAGAACGGGCCATTTTGGAGATGCTTTTTACACTGCGGGACACTTTGGGATTCAAATTCATCGCAGAAGGCGTCGAAACCGACCAAATCCTCGATTTTGTGAAAGAAATGAGGTTTGACGCGGTCCAAGGCTACGGAATTGGCAAACCAACCCCAGAAACACGTCTGGATGATTAGCATTTTTTTGTAATTTTTTCACGAATGGGTGAAAGTAATAGTTACGAATCTGATTCGAAAAGGCAAAAGTGAACCCAAGATCACCACATCCTGAAGGGCCCCATGGAGCCCGACAGCCTGGAAATGGCGGTCCGCCGCCTATGCCGGCAGGTTCACCGCCGAGGCCAACGATTTCTCCTGAAAACTATCAACCCAGCCGGGTGGTCGTCGAAGACCGCAGACAAAAACAATCTTCGTTTGACGTTCTATCGGACAAATTTAATTCTAATTCGCTTCGCAATATGTTGCTGGCGATTATCACATTCCTTTTATTTTTCCTGCTAACGTCTTTTTTAATCATCAACGAGCAAAGAAACCGCTCGGCAGAATCCAGCCGTGACACCTTAATCACAGACTTGAAGCTAGGAGCCTCCAGCGCCGACCAAGCTCTCAATAATATGATTATCTGGGTTGATAACGGACTCGCCGGCAGCACGAATGGCCAACATATTGTCAACAGGATATCAGCTGCTCAGAATGTAACCGGAGTGGCCGTTGTGAACGGCGGAGGCAAGCTAATTGGGGGATCCGGAAGCGCCGCTGATTTGGCCACATTAAATGTATCCGGGCGGCCCCAATCCGGAGTACTTATATCTTCACGAGTGACAAAAAATAACGAAATCAGACCCATTGTTGTGCGTGATTTGGCGGATGCAGTACTCATAGTCGAATTTTCCACCGGAACTTTACTCGGCAAAAAAGGCGGTAAAACTGCTATCGTCGATTCAAACGGGCGAGCTATTGACGGACCTCCGGCACTGGCCCAAACAGACACAGCCCGCTTCTTCAATCAGGCACCTGACAATCTTGTTTCACTCGTTCGCCAATCCAAAGGCGGCGTTATTGCCGGTAAAATATCCGGCCGTAAATCTTGGCTAGGCTTCAGGCCCGTTCCGAGATCAACATTATATTATATGGAAGCGAAGGACCGACTCGGTCCGTCTAAATGGAAACAGACGTTTGGACTGCTCAGTCTCTTATTTCTCGGCACGGTAGCAATGGTCGCATCTTTGTTTAAAAATATGCGTCAACATATTCGCAGCGTCGATGAAACTCAAAACGAGAACGAAGTTTCGCAGCAACGATACCGAGCCGTACTTGATGGGTCGCGCGGCGGTGTTTGGGAAGTCGATCTTGGAGAAAATATTGCTTATTTAAGTCCGTCTCTTTCCAAACTTTTGGGCATGCCTGAAAACGAACATCATATTCCAGTCCCTCAATTCCTGAGCCTGTTTCACGAAAGTGACAGAGAAAAACTATTGCATCACATTCGCCGAGCTCACATGACGGGCGAATTCGATGTAGATGTCGGTGCGGCGAGATTACCCATAGCTGTAGCTTGCCGCGGCCGACCTTCAACCCGGGGCGTGGACCACACACGCGTCATCATTGGTATGGCGATGGACGTCACAGAGCAGCGTGGATCCCAACGTCGATTGCAAGCTGCTGAAGCCCGCCTGCACGATGCTTTGAGGGCGATGAACGACTCATTCGTTATCTGGGATCAGCGGGACCAGCTTACACTCTGGAACGCAAAATTTGAGGATTTTTTCAGTTTCCAGCCTGGCAATCTGCAGCCCGGCATGGACCATACAACTGTCGCTTATCACGCCGGAAAAGCCATTGCTGAGCAGCTGGAAAGCGGTGACGGGATAACCTACGAAATTCGTTTGAAAGATGGCCGCTGGATACGTTATCTGGAAACTGCGACCGCTGATGGAGGCCGCGTATCCATTGGCACAGACATCACGATGATCAGATCCCGGGAGCATCAGATCAGGGAAAATGAGCAAGCCCTGCAAAAAACTGTCAATGTCCTCAGGAAATCACAAACACGGATCGTGGAACTTGCTGAAAGTTACGAGCAGGAAAAAATCAGGGCGGAAGAAGCCAACCAATCCAAAAGTGAATTTCTGGCCAATATGAGCCATGAACTTCGTACGCCGTTAAATGCCATTAACGGATTTTCAGACATCATGAAGAAAGAAATGTTCGGCCCTCTCGGTGATCCGAGATATAAGGAATATGTTTCAGATATTCTGTTTTCCGGTCAGCACCTTCTATCGTTGATCAACGACATTTTGGATATGTCTAAGATTGAAGCCGGGAAGATGAACCTAAATGTTGAAACTGTGGATATCAACGAATTGGTTCAGCAAGTTATCAGGATTGTCCGGGGGCGCGCTGAAGACAACAGCCAAAAGCTGATTTACGAGGCGGCGAAAACTCGAGAAATAGAAGCAGATCCAAGGACTGTAAAACAGATCCTGCTAAACCTGATAACCAACGCCATCAAGTTTACGCCTGAGGGCGGCGTTGTCAGCGTGGATGTAAACGTTAAGTCCGCCGGCATAATCGTTCAGGTTTCAGACACGGGCATCGGAATTGCGCCTGAAGATCTGAAGCGTTTGGCGCAACCGTTTGAACAGGTGGAAACAGAGAAAAGCCGCCAGGTTGAGGGCACAGGTCTTGGATTGGCTTTGTCCAAGTCTCTGGTGGAGCTACACGGCGGAAACTTCAGAATAGAGTCCGTCGTTGGCGAGGGTACGACCGTCATATTCACACTGCCCAATACACCCATTCAAAAGGTTGAAGAAGAAGTCGACTCAGAAGTTGCTGATGAGATTTCTCGTCTGGCCCAGGATATTGCAGATGTTCTCGATACGGATAATATTGAGAACGAAGTCCCGCATTCAGTCTCCGGCGATGTCCCTGCATATGTCGCAACAGCTGGACAGCC
>CAYQNQ010000161.1:0-5997 GCA_964418815.1 uncultured Hellea sp. | reverse complement strand
CCATTTGCCGGGTTAAGGCTGTCCAGGGTCTGACCGGCACTGCCCTCGACGAATTCCCCGTCTATATAAAGTTTAAAAAACGGCTTAGTCATAAATCATCCAAATGCCGGCATGACGTCTTCGATAAACCGGCTTAGCGAAGCCTTTTTCTGTTCAAAGCTCATGCCGGAGTCAATCCAGAGGGAATATTCATCAAAGCCAAGAGCTTCATATTTCTTTAGGCGGTCGATGACCTGGGGCGCTGTTCCAATGGCCATATTATTCATCATGACCTCCGGTGAGTACATTTCATTGCCGGCGATTTCTTGGGCGGTGAACTGCTCAATCAGGCCCTGACTGACCGGCCGCTTATTCATGAACCAGGCGCCGAAATAACAGTAAAATTCACCGAGGGTTTTCGCCGCCGCGCGGGCGTCCTCATCATCACTGGCCACATAGCCGTGATGCAGCAGCATGATTTTCGGATCTTTGCCTTTGGCCTTGGCGGCTTTGGCGTCGTTAAAGCGCGCCATCAGACTTTCGATTTCCTTGTCGCCGTGCCAGAGGGGGGTAACCTGGACATTGCAGTCATTTTCAACAGCAAATTCATGGCTATTGGGGTCGCGCGCGGCAATCCATAAAGGCGGGCCGTTGTCCTGCACGGGCTGCGGCGAGGAGGTTGTCGCCGGGAATTTGAAAAACTCTCCGTCATGGGCGTAGTCCCCGTTCCAGAGCTTGCGCAGGGTCGGCACGGTTTCTCGAAGTCTTTGTCCGGCTTCCCAGGCGTCCATGCCCGGCATGAGGCGTTCATATTCGTAGGAATAAGCGCCGCGGGCGATGCCCATTTCTAGGCGGCCATTCGTAATGATATCGGTCATGGCGGCTTCTCCGGCCAGTTTAATGGGGTGCCAGAACGGAGCGATAATCGTGCCCGTGCCCAGCCGCGCATTTTTGGTTCGGCGCGCTAGGTCCGCCAGGTTTAAAAACGGATTGGGCGCAATGGTAAAATTCATGGCGTGGTGCTCGCCGGTCCAAATAGCGCGCATGCCGCCCGCGTCGGCCATTTGGCAAAGGGCGATGAATTCCTCATAGAGCTCGGCATGGGACTGCCGGTCATTGGTTCGCTCCATATGCACGAAGAGTGAAAACTCCATTTATTCCCCCTTATCCATAGGCATGGAAAAATCCTTTTATTTCAGCCGCAATCTCGCCCGCGTGGGTCATGGGCGCCATATGAGCCGCATCGTCCACAATATAACCATGCCCCATGGGCGATATTTTGGCCATAGCTTCGGTCATGGCCGGCGTTGAATTGGGCTCAAGGGCGCCGGTTATGAACAGAACCGGGACGTTCAGCCTGGAAAGCCCCGCCGGGTCCACGCCGGAAGACCGCGCAAATATGCCGTAAAATTTTGCATATTGATCGATGCGGTTTGACCTCAGCCACTGATCACAGGCTGTGCGCTCTGGCGAGTTCGTGTTTCCAAACCAGCGCTTTAAAGTGACAGTGGGATCAATGCTCCCCCGGGTCTTTAAGTCTTCTGCCCGCTGCATAACGGCACGCCGCGAGGTTTCGCTGCGCTGAAAAATTGTGTTCATAGCTGCGGCGGCCTTGAGGCCGGCCGGATAACGAATGGCATAGTCCGCCGCTATGAGCGCGCCCAGTGAATGCCCGATGATAAATTCAGGCGGCGCGGGCAGGGATCCCCGGATGAAATCCGTGAGAGTCGTTATATCGACAATTTCCGGGATCGCATTTTTCGATTGGCCATGGCCGGGCAAATCCAGCGTAAGGTATTGGAAATCGGTCTTCATGTGAGCGATAACCGCATTCCAGCTTTCAGAGCGCAGTCCTACCCCGTGTATGAACAGGACTGCAGGCCCGGTGCCTGTGCGAGACAGGGCCAGACCGCCGCTGAATTTAGACGCCTGCCGGGTTGTCCACATCCTGGCCCAAATCCTTAAGGTCCTGATAGCGATCGCCAATGCGGTGATGCGGCCTGCCGCCATTGGCAACGGCGATGGCCAGAACCACTTCATCGGCGCGGGGCGCATCGGTGATGGCGAACTGTACGGTCAAATAATGCGAGCGGCGTCCCGGCTCGTTTTTATCCATCATGGGAATAGCGAGGGGCGTATTGGGCCCGCCGCGCGTATTGGTAAAAGACAGATAGCTTTTGGCCTTTACAGCCTCTCTGAAGATATTCCCGAAATGTAGTGTATGGATCAGGGCGGAGCCGTGTTCAATCTCGCCGTCGACGCCGACAATGGCGGCTTTGCCAAAGGCTTCGGCCTTGTCCCCGCCGCCGCACAAATCCATAAGTTCTGCCGTCATAATCTCGCCCAGCGGTGGGCTCAGGCGCAATATATCCGGCCTCAAGTTTTCAACGAATTTTCCGGCCCACGGGTTTTTCACGACCGCCGCAACAGCGCTTTGAGTCCAAGGCGTGGGCGCAGCTTTTCCGCCTTCGATAAAAATAGTTTCCTGAAAGCGAACCATTTTTCGTAACTCTTCCATCATGCCTCCCATCATGCTTCCCTTGATGCCGAACCAGGATTTTATGACATAGCTCAGTCAGTTTTCCATGGATTATTATTCGTAATAATGAGGCAGTTAAGGTGCTAGGATGAGGCCATTCAATATTTAGTGTCTTGTCGTGATGCTCTTTTTTGATGATAAGCGCCTCGAAACATAAAGGAAGCTGGATGGTGCGGCCACTAACGGGATATAAAATTGTTGAGCTTGCCGGCATTGGGCCGGGCCCTTATGCGGGTCAGCTTTTGGCTGACATGGGGGCAGAAGTGATTTGCGTCGAGCGGCCCGGAGGCTCAATCGTTGCCGGGGCGTCCGGCGGCTCTGTGGACCGCCGCGGGAAAAAATCCATCATCATCGATTTGCGAAAACCCGAAGGAACCGAACTGGTTTTAAAGCTAATCTCCAATGCCGATGTCCTTTTCGAAGGCAACCGACCCGGCGTCACGGAGCGCCTGGGACTGGGGCCGGAGGACTGTCACAAGATCAATCCAAAGCTCGTCTATGCCCGGATGACAGGCTGGGGCCAGACCGGACCCTGGGCCAAGATGGCGGGCCATGACATCAATTATATCGGTATCACCGGCGCGCTGCAGGCCATAGGCCAGAAAGACGCGCCGCCCCCGCCGCCGCTGAACCTAATCGGCGATTATGGCGGCGGCACGATGAATCTGGTCATGGGTATTCTGGCGGCGCTGCTGAAGGCCGAAAAAACCGGAACAGGCGAAGTTGTCGACGCGGCCATTATTGACGGGGTTTCGTCCATGATGGGCATTATTTATAGTCTGGACAAAATGGGACTTTGGAACGCCGAGCGCGAGGCCGGCCTGCTCAATGGCGGTATGCCGTTTTACCGGTGCTACGAGACCCGTGACGGAAAATATATGGCCGTGGGCTGTATTGAACCGCAATTCTTTGCCTTAATGCTGTCTTTGCTCGAGATTGAGCCGGGCGACTTTGGCCATCAGCTCAGCCCCAAAGACTGGCCGGAGCAGCACAAGAAACTGGAAACGATTTTCGCCGCGAAAACCCGCGATGATTGGGCGGCGCTTTTCGATGGCAGCGATGCCTGCGTCACGCCCGTGCTCGATTTCAAAGAAGCCAAGAGCCATAAACAAAACGTCGCCCGCGGCGGACTTAAATCTCATGACGGTCTGGTTCATCCGCGCACCACGCCGGTTTTTGAAACGACGCCGGACGATCCGGAGTTTAAGATTTCCCCGAGCGGCGGAGACACAAGGGAAATCCTGTCCGAAGCCGGTTTATCCGGCGAAGATATAGAAGCCCTGATTGCCAGCAAAGCCGTGCAGGCGAATTAGTCAAATTCGCATAGAGCCTGTTAAAGGCATTGTCTTGACCTGACTGGCCTGAACGCTATCCTGACTCAAATAATATATTGGGGAACTCAATGACCAAGTTTACTGTCAACGGCGCGGTGCGCGAGGTAGATGTCGAGGAAGACATGCCTCTGCTTTGGGTTCTCCGCGACGAGCTGAAAATTCACGGACCGAAATATGGTTGCGGCGTCGCCCAGTGCGGCGCTTGTACGGTCCATCTGGACGGACAGCCGGTCCGGTCATGCCAGATACCTGCGGGTGATCTTGAGGGTTCAACAGTGACAACCATTGAAGGTCTCGGGACGCCGGAATCCCTTCATGCGGTTCAGCAGGCCTGGATTGAACATCAGGTGGCCCAGTGCGGTTATTGTCAGGCCGGGCAGATTATGCAGGCCGCCGGTTTTCTGGCCGACAACCCCGACCCTTCCGATGACGACATTGATATTGCCATGTCCGGCAATCTCTGCCGGTGCGGCACTTATCCTCGCATTCGGGCGGCCGTCCGCTCTGCGGCCCAAAAGCTGGGAGGCGCGTAATGGGGACCGCAACCAAACTTGCTCGCCGCACTTTTCTAATCGGCTCTTCGGCCATTGCCGGCGGCGTCGCCTTTGGCGCCTGGCGGGTTTCGACACCCTTTGCCAATCCTCTGAATGACGGACTGGCTGACGGCGAAGCGGCCATTACGCCCTTTGTCAAAGTCGACAAAGACGGCGTTACGCTGATTACGCCCCGGGCCGATAAAGGGCAGGGCGCTTATTCCATTCAAACCTATCTCATGGCCGAGGAGCTGGATGTCGATCCGCTTTCCGTTCGAACCTGGGTTGGCAAGCCGTCCAAAGCCTATGGGAATATGGCTCTGAGCAATGAGATGGCGCCCGGCATGGGTCATATTATGGGCAAGCTCATGCCTATGCAGATGACGGGCGGCTCGTCCACCGTCCCGGATATGTTTGTGCGCATGCGCTCGGCGGCGGCCACGGCCCGGGAAACCCTGAAAAAAGCGGCGGCGACACTCCACAATGTAAACGCCGCAGATCTGAAAACCGAAGACGGCCATGTTATTTTACCGGACGGACAGAAGGTCAGCTACGGGTCGCTGGCCGAAACGGCCGCCAAAATCAAACCGGTGCAGAATGTTGAGCTGCGCAAATCCGAGCAATGGAAATATCTGGGCAAAGACGTGTTACGCACGGATATTATCGCCAAATCTACGGGGACGCAGGTCTACGGCATTGATATGGAAATGGACGGCATGGTCTATGCCACAGTCCGCGCTAATCCGGGCATTGGCGGCTCTGTTGAAAGCTATGATGACACAGCCGCCAAATCCATGCGCGGCGTTAAAAAAATCATGCAGATCAATAGCGGTATTGCGGTCGTTGCCGATAATACCTGGCGGGCTATTCAGGCGGCCAACGCCATTGATATTCAATGGGGCAAAGGCCCCTATCCGGCCAGCTCCGACAAAATGTGGGATATTATGGTGGAGACCATTGAAAATGCCGCGCCAAATATTGCCAAACGCAAAGACGGCAATGTGGACGGCGCGCTTGAAGACGGCGACGTCCTGGAAGCAGAATACCGCCTGCCTTATCTGGCTCATGCTCCGCTGGAGCCCATGAACGCTGTGGTCAAAGTGACCGATGATCAGGTGGATATCTGGACCGGAACCCAAATCCCGGATTTCATTCAGCAGCACACTTCGAAACTGACCGGCCACAGTATTAAAAACATCAATATGCATGTCCTTCCCATGGGCGGAAGCTTTGGCCGCCGCCTCGAAGACACCTATGTTTTGCAGGCCGTCGAGATTGCCAATGCCATGCGCGGAACGCCCGTGAAAATGACCTGGTCCCGCGAAGAAGACTTCGCCCATGACTATGTTCGGCCCATGGCTTTATCGCGGGGACGCGGCGCCGTTAAGGACGGCAAGGTTGAGAGCTTTGATTTAAAAATCGCCTGTCAGTCTATTATCGGCTCTCAAATGTTTCGCCTCATGGGGATGAAAATACCGGGGCCGGATATGACCATCACATCGGGCGCCGATGATCAGCCTTACACCATTCCCAATTACCGGGTTCGCGGTTACGCCGCGCCGGAAATGGTGCCCGTCAGTTCCTGGCGGTCCGTCGGCGCGTCCCATTGCGG
>CAYQNQ010000160.1:0-6003 GCA_964418815.1 uncultured Hellea sp. | reverse complement strand
GTCAGACCTAGATAATCTGCCGCCTTGCCTTGATGATGGGCGCTGACCTGCATGGCTTCATCGATGAGTCCGCGTTCAAATATTAAGACCCGCGCATTAAATTCAGTCGATTGCTGCAATGCTGGAAATGGGTCTTCTGTCTGAGGCGATTCTTCGCGCGATCTTTCAGGGGCCTTTCGAAAGGCCCGTAAAAACGGGTTAAATATAATGTTAGCGACCGGAGCGGCGAGGGTTTCGTCCTCCAGAAAGGCCCGGGCGGTGCTGCGCTCGATCACATGGCTAAGCTCCCGCATATTGCCGGGCCAGTCATAATCCATAAGTGATTCCAGGGCCTCTGGCGAAACGCCTGGAAATTGTTCTGCACCAAGTTTGGACGCGGTTTTTGCGCCGAAATGCATCATCAGCGGAATGATGTCGGCTTTGCGGTCCCTGAGAGGCGGGATATTGACCACATCGACCGAAAGACGGTCCAGATAGGTTCCGAGTGGGTCTCGCCGCTCAGATACGGCGATTTTTGCCGGGTCTGCGGAGAATATGAACCGGATATCCACGGATTGCACGTCGTCGTCGCCAACCGCGCGGTAGGTGTTATATTCAATAAGCCGCGATAGGCGCTCCAAAAGCGGTTCCGACAGCTGTTCTATGTTATTTATAAAGAGTGTGCCGCCTTCCGCGCGGTCCAGCAGGGACCCAAAGATCATCTGGATCAAATCCGGTTCCTCAAAAGCTGCGCAATTAACAGCATGAAAGCTCTGTTCCCAACGGGGGGAGAGAAAATGCAAACGCGAGGCGATCATTTCTTTGTTGGTCCCGGCTTCTCCGAGCACTAAAACCGGTAGATCGAGGCTGGCAATATCCGAAATCCAGTCAGATAGCGCATGAAATTCGGGCGATTCCCCAATGAGCTGTGGCGGTATAGCGGCCATAATTAGTCATATACGCTAATATTATCTGAAATACAATGCTAATAAGTAGTAAAAATAACTATATGCGATTAAGTCTCAAAATTAATAGCTATAAAAATACAATAAAAACAGTAACTTAAAAATATTCGACATTTTATCCCGGTTTGGACAGTATGAAGTTGTCAAAGGTCATCGGGACTGGCGACAACGAGAGAGACACAAGGAGAGAGATGATGACCTTTCGTACATTTGATATAGACGCGGGTCACATTAACAGCCCATCCGGCACCCCGGCCCTGACTGAAGATGTGACCAACCCGGTTCGCTCAGTGCGCCGCCGGCGCCGGGCTTCGGCCCTGTCAGTCCGCTCAGGCGGAACCCGTATTGCCGGATTTGGCTTCTAGGGAAACCCGGAACCATGGCAAGACACCATAAAGATGATTGGGACCGCGTATTCGAGGACGATTACGCGGCGCCCGACCGAGCCGATGAATGGCGCGCAAAAGGCGCGCGGTTCCTCCGCTACCTTTCCACCCGCAAAATGGAATGCTGGGGCTTTTTCGCCGCCGGATTTCTAATCGCGACAATTTTTTAGCCCCCAGAATAGGAGATTCAAATGGGAATTTTTTCACGCATGGGCGATATCATAAATTCCAATCTCAATGCCATGATTGACAAGGCTGAGAACCCGGAGAAAATCGCCAGATTGATCATCCAGGAAATGGAAGACACACTGGTTGAAGTCCGCACGGACGCGGCTCGTAATATTGCCGAGCGCAAGGAATTGGGCCGCAAGGTCGAGAGCTACCGCGCCAAGGCCAAAGACTGGGCCGGCAAAGCCGAAACGGCCCTCACCAAAGACCGCGAAGACCTCGCAAGAGGTGCATTGCAGGCGAAACAGCAAGCGGAAGCCATGGCAGAAGTTGTCGAGCGCGAAATTGAGATCCTCGATGAGGCCGTTGGTAAAGCCGACGCTGATCTTGCCAAGCTTCAGTCCAAGCTGGACGAGGCCCGCGCCAAACACAAAGCTCTGATGATGCGCGGCAGCGTCGCCAAGAACCAGATCAAGATGCGTTCGAAGATGGCCGATTACCGTGTTGAAGATGCTTTGGCCCGTTATGAGCGTATGGAGCGCAAAGTGGATCAGTTGGAAGCCGAGGTCGAAGCCTTTGACTTGGGCCAGGGCGAAAGCCTGGAAAGCCAGTTTGCGCAGCTCGAAGCTGATGAGGCCATTGAAAGCGAGCTGAATGCACTCAAGGCCAGCCTCGGCAAGAGGTCCAAGCCTAAAAAGGTCGCTGGCTAGTCATAGCCAAGTAGAGTGAGGTTCGGCTCCCCCCTTCCGCCGGACCCGCCATTAAAGAGAGAGAGAATTTATAATGGGACCCGAACAATTAGTTTTCCTGATACCGATCGTAGCCATTATTGGCGGTGTCGCTTCGAGCATGTTGAAAAACTACCTCAGGCACAAAGAGAAGATGATGAACTTTATGAGTGAAGATCAAGTCGCGGAATTGGATCAGATGTCCAGACGCGCGGACATTCTGGATCAGCGAGTTGCTGTTCTAGAGAGCATACTTGACGACGAAATCCCTAGCTGGAGAGAGAACCATGACAAAACGATATAAAAACCCCGTGCACAGAAGTCTTCATGATATGAACTGGGCAGGCGATGATGACGGATATGAGTATACAGGTCCCCATCGTCTGAGACGCAACAAAATTGATGGTGTCATCGGCGGTGTTTGCGCCGGATTGGGTGATTATCTTGGACTGGATCCGGTTATTGTTCGGGTCATTTTTATCCTGTTACTGATTTTTACAGGATTACCCGTCATCGTCTATCCGATCCTCTGGATTTGCCTGCCGTCCGATAAGCGAGCGCCTTATTACCGCGAGTACCGCGAAAGTCGGAAAGAGCGGAAAAAAGCTCGGAAGTATAGAGATGAAGAGCCGGTTATCGTGCGGACTGCATCATTTCGGGACGTGAAATCCAAGTACAGATCGCTGGAAGAAAGACTTCAGGATCTGGAGCGTTCTGTGACCTCAAAAGAGTGGCGCTTACGCCGCGAATTCCGGGATCTGGAAAACTAGATCCCGTACAAGACTAAGGAGAGAGACAATGGTAAAATCAGCAATTATCGTTCTGGCCGGACTGGGAGCCATAGGCACTGGTGGCCAGGCGGTTGCACCTCAGGCTTTAGAAGTATCGACCGGCGGAGTAACCACGGAAATTTCGGCGGAAGGGATCGTCAAGCGGCCCAATGAAACTCCGGAACTGGCCATAACCTGGGTGACCAAAGGTAATAAACACATCACCATTCGGTTTTAGGCAAAACATTTTTAATCCCCCTTGGCCTTCGGTTCTACGCCGAAGGTCTTTTAGGACGCGCTCTCAGGTTGGGCTTTCTCTCTCGCCTGAAAGCGCGTCCACACCTCTTTCGAAATCGGTAAAACCTCATTGCACACCTTGGCCGCTATGGCTTCGGCCAGTAAAGGCGCGAACACAAATCCGCGAGAGCCCAATCCTGTCAGAACGAATTCTTGCTGGCTTTCAAAAATCATCGGAAGTGTAGACGGAGTCGTAACTCGCACGCTGGACCGGGAAGGCTTGTCTGAGGGCAATGGCCGGACCCCAAATGCCTGCTCATATTTTTCCATGTTTTCCTGATCATCTTCGGCTCTGGGGCTGAAAGGGGAGAGCTGGTCCAGCCGCTTATGGGTTGCGCCCAGTAAAGTGGTTTCGTCCATGGCAATGGCATATCCGCCGTAAGTTCGGGTGAACTGGTTAACCGTATTAACCCAGGTCAGCTGACCCCGGCTATATCGCAGGCTCAGGGCCTCGAATTGCGGCAAAGACCGAATGCCAAATCCGCAAGCCCAGAAGATATGTGTGCCGCGCGCTATTGTTTTGCCATTTTCATCAAATACCTGCCCATTTTCGCTCTTATGAACCTTCCCGCGGAGTTGATTTGACCCGGTCATTGAAGCCTGTCTGGCCAGATTTGGATTGATGATGACAGCTTCCGGGAAACGGAAGTTGTCAGAACCGTCTTTTTCAAAATGGTCCGGGGGCAATACCTGTTGATCCAGTAAGCGATCATATCGCACCCTTTCTTTATCAGTCAGGCATTTATGGATGACCGTGTTTTCCAGAACACAGTTCAGTTTTTGATATCTTTGTATGGCGTAGAGAAAACTTGACAGAAAAAAGCGGCTTTCCGGCCTGTCCTGAAGATCCAGACGAGGTTTGATAATGGCTGCCGGGTTACCGCTGGCGGCGGTGTCATCAGCAGGGTCTATAATCGTGGGCGTGATGCCCCGTTTTAGAAAACTGTGGGCGAGAGACGTGCCGGCGATACCTGCTCCGATGATGACAGGTTTTATATCCGGCTTTGATTCCGGTATTTCATCTTCAGAAAAACGAGCTTCAAGCCGATCCCGCTTGCGGCCAAAGCCCTGTTTTTTTTCGACGTCAAAACCAGCATCAGTCAACGCATCTCTGACTTTACGCGCCACTGTAAATGTTCCGACCCGCGCTCCGGGACGGGATAAGCGCGCCAGAAATTGCATGACTTCAGGAGACCACATATCCGGATTTTTGGCCGGACTAAACCCGTCCAGAAACCAGGCATCAATTTTACCGGTCAACTGCGCAAGCGCCGCCAATACATCATCATGAATGAGCGTAAGTCTGACATTGTCAAAGTCGAGGTTATGAAACCCTTTTATTCGCCCTGGCCAGTTTTTAATCAGAGCCATCTTGATGGATAAATCGCCGGGCCAAGATTTCATAGCCTCCCACAATTGCTGTTTATCAAGGGGAAATTTCTCAACTGAAATGTAGTGCAGATGTTGCCGTGCGTGAGGACGCTGGGTCGCGTTCCATAACTCGAGTGTTTCCAGAAAGTTTAATCCGGTTCCAAACCCCAGTTCGCCGACGGTGAAATAGGAGCGGTCTTTCCAGCGCTCAGGTAGTCCGCAGGCTTGCAGGAAGATGGCCCGCGTTTCTTCGGCGCCGCCATCTGTGCTAAAGTAAATATCGTTAAAATCAATGGCTTTCGGGGCAGCTTTTGAAGAAAAATCGATATTGGCCGGATGGCACAAGGTTAGAGGTTTAGGTTCGGGCATAGACAGTCGATACCTAATTTCGGCCTGTCTTTGAATTCATTTTGACAAATTTAGGCGAACCATGTTCTTTTAATACGGGGCTAGGGAGTGATTCGGACAATGCACAGGCTTCTTTGGGCAAAATCGATCGACAATAAATGGTTGAATCTGTCAAATCTGGATTTGACTAATCTGCATGCCACCGGGGTCTATATCATTTGGCACGGCGGCGAAAACCCGCGGATTGTTCGGATAGGGCAGGGCAATATAGCCGCGCGCCTGGCTGCCCATAGGCTCAACCATCAAATTATGCGATATGTGGATAGCGGACCTATGATGGTTACCTGGGCTGAAATTGACAATCAGGTCACGCGAGACGGAATAGAGGCCTATCTGGCCCGACAATTCACGCCGCTGATCAAAGACAAAACTCCGGAAGTCAGGCCCATTAAGGCCAGCTCGCCTTTTTTGTAGGCTTAAGCCGGTAGGTTTGTCACTAGTGGTCGGGGCGGAAGCTCCAGATGGACCACGTTTTCACTTGATTGCTGGATATCCCGGATTTCTTCTGGTTCCATCCCTGGCGTAAACGGAATCATAGCGTCCATACCGTCAGCAAATTCAAATGCCAGTTCGGCCAATTGCTTTAACTTATAGAATGTCCACGGGGGTTCCTCACCGGAATTTACCCTTGTCTGCGCCCATTCACCAATTTCTATTAGTTTTTCTTTTTTCATGAGCGGCCTATAGCCGAGAGACTTTGAAATCCCGTTAAACCCGTCTTCATAGACCAGTAACCTCTGGGGGGAACCGTTTATGGTTAACATTGGTTAACAGGAAACCGTGGTACGTTTACAGGGTTTCAATTCGTCTCGGCTATTGAGGAGCCGAATTCTTTCTCAAAACCCTAGAGACTCACCGGGAGGTAAAACTTCCCGGTTATTTTTTTGCAAAATAAAAGCCCCGATTACGGGGCTCAAATTAAACAATATTT
>CAYQNQ010000159.1:0-6020 GCA_964418815.1 uncultured Hellea sp. | reverse complement strand
GACAGCGCCTAAAATGATCAGAGCGCTGGGAAGGCCGAATATGGCCACACGGACCCAGTTAAATGTAAGCCTGCTTCCGGGCGTATGAACCAGTAGGGCCAGCACAAACAGGCCAAGCCCTGCCCACAAACAATAAGCCGATAGCTTGCCGCGATCTTTCATCAGCCAGAGGGCTACAAACCCGCCGAGAATAAATTCTATATTAATCGGGGAGAAAAATAATTGCCCGAGGTTTTTGGCATGTCCAGGTAATGGGCCCGAAATTAGGCTGAATAGGACGATCATTGCGGCCCAGATGCCTAACCAGACAGGCAGGACTTTTCGGGGCAATAACAATCCGGCTGCAAACAAAATATAAAACAGCATTTCGTGGATCAAGGTCCAGCCGACGCCCAGGACCGGGTCATGGGTCTGCGGCACCAGTAAAAGCGATTTGACAATATAAGGCAGAACCGCATTGCCGGTCACCTTGTCCGGGGCTGCCGGGGCGCCGTAAGCCGTATAAAAATAGGTCATCATCAAAAGCGCGAAGACCCACCAAAGCGGATAGATACGGGTGATGCGGGAGTAAAGAAAGCGCCCGGCGGCCTTAAGCCCGGGTATTATGTCTTTCGTCACATAGACCATGATAAATCCGGAAATGACAAAGAACATGTCTACGCCGGCAAAGCCGCGGGCATAAAAAGCACCCAAGTCCTGTGACCGCGGCGCGCCCTCACGAAACATGGCATCAATATGAAAGATGACAACCAATAGGGCAGCAATCCCTCGCAGGGCCTGCACGGATAAGAGCTTTTCTCTGGTTCCAGCGAAAGACATTTCCGCTCCTTAGCCTAAGATAATGGCGAACAACACCCACAATCGCTCCATCTGCAGGCGGGTGATTATGGAGGTTATTTACTTCGCGCCTATCATTACCAGATAGATATCGCGCACATCAAAGACGAGCGACACGGCGATGGTCAGAAACAGTAAAACCGCCCATATCATAAACGCCCGGTGATAATTGCCCTGTCTCTCAGGGACTCCGACTCTGGCGGCCGGCGATAAAACCGTTCGCCATAGATAAATCCCCAGAGGCAACCAGATGACCAGATGCACGATTCCAAACAGATGAACGTTTTTAAAAACCGCCCAGCAAATGACACCCCCAAGCATTGTCAGGCCAAAGGTCAGCACAGCCCAGCGGGCGGCTTTATACTTCCAGACAAATAGAAGGGACGCCATAAATATAAGGCCCATCCAGTTCATCCAGATTTTCACGGCCGGACTGGTCTCCGCATCCATTTGCGCCAGAATGGCGTCCAATTGCGCTGCAAAATCGCTCATGATTTATCCTCTACGCGCATTTATCAACTACTCACAGGCCTGCTTTTTAAAATCCATTTTCTGTCCACCGTCCAGCAAAGAAATTTCGGCGTCGAGACGGCCCGGCGAGGGCATATAGGTAATACGCTGCGGATAGTCATGGGCGGCATTCTCAAAAATCCATTTCGGGCCGGATTGCACAAGCTCGAATTTTACCGCCTCATCATTGGGGCCGATGACTACAAGGCCGTCGCCGGTCAGGCGCATTTGCTCGAAAAATTTGACACCGTTATTGTCATCCCGGTTCACAGCATAGCCAAACAGCCAGCCAGAAGGATCTTCGGTCCAGCCCTCAATCGCCAGACCGTCCTCGCTCTGCCAGCAGCCAACAAAGGGATGGGCGTAAGGCGTGACTTTCGGGGCGTCTGCGCCCGGCGCGCAGGCGGTTAAAGCCAGAATAATACTTGCAATTAGGGTTCGGCAAATGATTTCAAATCCTCCGGTCCACAACGGTTGCCCATATACCAATTATCTTCAAAAACCAGACTTCTAATATTAGCACCAAACAAACTTAATCCCTCGATGGAGCATCCCTGAATGGATGCACTCGTCAAGTTTGAGCCCATAAAATCAACAAATTTTAAATTACAGTTTACAAACTTTGTTCCCTGTAAACTCATTTGCTTCATGTCGAAAAATAAAAAGCAATATTCAAATGTAACATTGGAGAGATTTAAGCCTGGAGCCGATTCTGATTCTGGAAAGGCCTGCCACTTGAATTTCCTGACTCCTTGTTCAACTTGGGTCAAAAACTCTCGCATCGAAACTTCAGTGTGATACATAAATTGGCCTTAAACCCAAAACCAGTCCGCGTCAAAAACACCATATATTTTTAAGGGTTAGCCGCGTATAAGAGGCTTGATGTTTAAAACAGTGGCCACATTTTTGCGAATGCTGCGCACGGGCTGGGTACTGGTCCGGCACGACGCGCTGGTGCCGGCCGAGTATGAAAAAGCCGTGCCTTGGTTTGTGCGTATGTTCGGCAGTCTGTCGCGGGTTTTTGCCATTAGAGGCCGGGCGGAAAATCCGGGTGAACGGTTTGCCCATGCACTGGAGAAACTGGGACCGGCCTATATCAAATTCGGCCAGATACTCTCCACGCGCGGCGATATGCTCGACCCTGTTTTTGTCAAAGGGCTTTCGCGCCTCAAAGACAAAGTCCCGCCTTTTGAGATGAAAAAGGCCGAGGAGATGCTGGCCATAGAATGGGGCGCATCTTGGCAGGAAAAATTACAAACATTGTCGGAGCCTATAGCGGCCGCCTCCGTGGCTCAGGTCCACAAGGGCATGCTGAAAACCGGAGAAAAAGTGGCCGTCAAAATATTGCGGCCGGACATTCGCCGCGCCATGCGGCGGGATATGGACGTTCTGCATATGGTAGCAGGACTGGCGGAATTTTTCGTGCCGGACAGTAAGCGTCTCGGCCCCAAAGCTTTCGTCAAAACGGCTGATAGAGCCCTACAATTGGAGCTGGATTTGCGCCTTGAAGGCGCTGCCGCTTCGGAGCTTTCCGAAGCCGCCGCAGAAACCGGGTTTTTCAAAGTGCCGGAAATTCACTGGGATCTGGGCGGCAAAGATGTGCTTGTGACCGAATGGATCGACGGCAAGGCTTTGTCTGATGACACGATATTAACGGACCCTGATTTTGAGCCAAAAACCATAGCCCAGAAAATCATGCAAACCTTTCTGGCCACCAGTTTTGACTACGGCGTTTTTCACGCCGACATGCATGAGGGCAACATGATCGTCGAGCCTGACGGCACGCTGGTTCTGATTGATTTTGGTATTCTTGGCCGTCTCTCGCCGCAAGAGCAGCGCTTTCACGCAGAAATTCTTTACGGCTTTATCCAGCGGGATTATCTGCGCATTGCCGAAGTTCATTTTGAAGCCGGTTACGTCCCCGCCAAACATACGGTCGAGGATTTCGCTTCCGCCCTGCGCTCAGTGGGCGAGCCTATATTTGGCAAAATGGCCTCGGATGTGTCCATGAGCCGGGTGCTGTTGCAGCTCTTCGAAATCACGGAGATATTCGACATGGAAATGCAGCCGCAATTAATCATGCTGCAAAAAACCATGATGCAGTCCGAAGGCGTTTGCCGCCGTTTGGACCCCCAGTTCGATATGTGGAGTACGGCCGAGCCCATAGTTTCAAACTCCATTCGCCGGGAGCTGGGCATTGAAGGCCGTCTTGGCGATTTTCTGGATAATATGGACCGGGCCCGCCGCACGCTCGAAAAACTCCCCGACGCCACAGAGAACGTCGCCGCGCTGGCTCAGGCCTGGGTGGACGGCGAAGTGGACCTGTCAAAAAACCCGGCTCTCGCCAAAGCTTCTGAGAAGTCCGGTGCCGGAAAACCTATTGCCTGGGCGGGCCTCGGAGCGCTCGCGGCGGCAGGCGGGATATGGGTGGTTAGTCAGTTTTAGTTTAAATTCTCTTTTTACCGCTCATCCCAAACTTGATTTGGGATCCAGTTTTTCTATGCTCCACCCAGCAGGTCGCTTTCGCAGACTGGATTTCAGCTTTCGCTGAAATGAGCGGAAGAATTAAATTTGGTCGCCGTTTTTAAGCGGCTATGCACAATCATCCAGAACCCGTCCGGGCATTTACGTCTAAAAATAACATTACGTTGTGGATACGCAGCATTCTCTTGCTCACAATTCTGATAAAGTGCTAGTGGAGCCCGATGGATAAACGCGTTCTTCTCATAATCGGCGGCGGAATAGCTGCTTATAAATCGCTCTTTCTGATCCGGCTTCTGGCGCGGCGCGGGATTAAGTCGACTGTGATCCTGACCAAAGGCGGGAGCGAGTTTGTGACTGCGCTGTCGGCGGGCGGCCTGTCCGGCGAGAAAGTTTTCACGGATCTTTTTGATCTGACCGCTGAAGCCGAGATGGGCCATATCGAGCTGTCACGCTCTGCTGATCTGGTGGTGGTCGCGCCGGCGACGGCGGATCTAATGGCCAAAGCCGCTCACGGTATCGCCAATGATCTGGCGACAACCACATTATCGGCCACGGATAAGCGTACGCTTTATGTGCCGGCCATGAATGTGCGCATGTGGGAAAACCCGGCCACCCAGCGCAATGTGAAAACCCTCACGGATGACGGGGCCTTTTTCCTGGGGCCGGATGCCGGCGAAATGGCCTGCGGAGAGTTTGGCGAAGGCCGCATGGCTGAGCCGGAAATCATTGCTGATGCGGTGGAAAAAATCCTGAAAGGGGATACGACAATTGACGGGCTGAAGGGCCCCAAACCGCTAAAAGGCAAAAAAGCTCTGATTACGGCCGGACCTACCCGCGAAGCCATAGATCCGGTGCGCTATCTCTCAAATCATTCTTCGGGCAAACAGGGCTACGCCATCGCCGCTGCGCTCACCCGTCTCGGGGCTGAGGTCACGTTGGTCTCTGGCCCTGTCTCTATTGACCCGCCTGCTTGCGCGAAATTTGTCAGTGTTGAGTCGGCGCAGGACATGCTCAAAGCCTGTCAGGAATCTTTACCTGTTGATATCTTTATCGCTGTGGCGGCTGTCGCCGACTGGCGACCTGATGGCTGTGCTGACACAAAAATCAAAAAAGGAAAGTCCGGTATCCCGGCGCTCAAACTGGTGGAAAATCCGGATATTCTTGCCACAATCACCCAATCAAAAAAACGGCCTAAGCTTGTCATCGGCTTTGCGGCTGAAACCAATGATGTGATAGAGCATGCCCGTGCCAAGCTGGCAAAAAAGAAATGTGACTGGATTGTCGCCAATGATGTCTCCGGCGATGTCATGGGCGGAGATCACAACACAATGATTGTCGTTACGGCCAAAGGTGAGGAGGCATTTCCGCGCCTTAAAAAAGAAGACGCCGCCCGGCGCCTGGCCGAAAAAATAGCAGAGCATTTTTAGATGAAAAAACTATGGCTCATCACTCTGGCGCTTTTTCCGTTTAGCGCCGCTGCCGATAATGTAGCGGACTGCGAAGTTATTGTGCGCGAAGCGGTGACGCTGGACGGTCGAGAAACCGGTGCTTTTATAGAAACTTACGTGCCGGCTACAGATTACATAACTTCCGTTTATGACGGAGAAGATGGCCATATGACTCAGGCTCTGGGCAAAGATATCATAGCCCTGTTCTGTACCCGTCATAATGTCATTCCGACCCTGCGGGATTTCCCGCTACTGGCGACGGGTATTCCGTTCGCCGTGTCGACGGACTTCGATGCTAAGGATCAGCCGCTGATTTATTATTTCTTCAATGGCGACAAATTTATTCATGCCTATGAAGGCCCTGATCTGTCAGAGGCAGAGGCTTTGAAATTGGCGGACGCCATGGAAGTCTTTAATCTTCAGCCTCACGGTTTGGGGAAGTAGACTCTCGACAGCCTATAAGGAATCGGGCATCAAAATCCCCATGACTTTAACCGTAGAATTTAAAAAACTGGATCACTTTGGGGATCTTCAGCTTCCGGCCTATGAAACAGATCTGGCGGCCGGGGCTGACCTGCGCGCTGCTGTACTTGAAGATGCGCCGATGGTGTTAGAGTCGGGCGAACGGGCGCTTGTGCCGACCGGGCTCGCCATGGCCCTGCCGGCCGGTTTTGAAGCGCAAATTCGGCCCCGATCGGGACTTGCCTATAAACACGGCCTGACCGTGCTCAACACGCCCGG
>CAYQNQ010000158.1:0-6024 GCA_964418815.1 uncultured Hellea sp. | reverse complement strand
TCGTCAGGCTCATAACCTGAAGGTCGTAGGTTCAAATCCTACCCCCGCAACCAACAAAAAACCCCGCCAATGGCGGGGTTTTGTTTTTCTTATTCAAACGCGCCTAGAAGTGACCCAAATCCATGACCTTGCCGAAGGCGTGGGCGAACTCGGAGATGAGATGCGCTTCGCCGTCATCACAGGCATAAACTTCCGCCAGGGCGCGAAGCTGTGAGTTGGAGCCGAAGACCAGGTCAACGCGGGAGCCTTTCCACTTGGTTTTGCCGGTCGCGCTGTCCTTGCCTTCAAAGACATTGTCATTGCCCGTGGCTTCCCATGTGGTGCCCATGTCCAGAAGATTGACAAAGAAGTCATTGGACAGAGCGCCGGGACGGTCTGTGAGTACACCGACATCGCCATCGGAGACGCCCATAGCCCGCAATCCGCCCACAAGCGCCGTCATTTCCGGCGCTGTCAGGGTCAGGAGCTGAGCCTTGTCAACCAACAACTCTTCGGCAGTGACCGTGTGGCCATCGCGCAGATAGTTACGGAAACCGTCGGCCATAGGCTCGAGATAGGCAAAGCTGCCCACATCGGTTTCGTTTTGTTTGGCGTCAGCCCGACCTGTGGTGAACGGGACTTTCACTTCATAACCTGCGTCCAAAGCCGCCTTCTCGACAGCGGCCACGCCGCCCAGAACAATCATGTCCGCCAGAGAGACGTGTTTTTTGAACTTTTTGCCGATCTCGGCCAGCTTGGCCACGGTCTTTTCGGTTCCGGCATTGGCGGCCCAGTCTTTTTGCGGCGCTAGTGCCAGACGCGCGCCATTGGCGCCGCCGCGGCGGTCAGAGTTCCGGTATGTGGACGCAGATGCCCAAGCAGCCGCAACCAGTTCGGTCACGGTCAGGCGGGTTTTCATTATAGAGGCTTTCAGCGCCTTTACATCCGCCGCTGTCAGCTTGGACTTTTTACCAGACACAGGGTCCTGCCAGATTTGAGCTTTTGGCACTTCCGGTCCGAGGAGCGTGTTGTGCGGGCCCATGTCCCGGTGCAGAAGCTTATACCAGGCCCGGGCAAAGGCATCGGCGAACTCTTTCGGGTTTTCGTGGAAACGGCGAGAGATCGGCTCAAATTCCGGATCCATACGCAGCGCCATATCGGCCGTGGTCATCATCAAAGGAACAGTGCCATTGCCGTCGACCTGCGGGGCCTTCGCGGCATCGGAATTGGAAGGCGTCCATTGCTGGGCTCCGGCCGGGCTCTTTTCAAGAACCCATTCATTTTTAAACAGGGCGTCGAAATAACCGTTATCCCATTTAATGGGGTTATCGGTCCACGGGCCTTCGATCCCGGACGTGACCGCATTGACGCCGCCGCCTTTTGGATTAATCCAGCCAAAGCCCTGGGCTTCGATGGGCGCGCCTTCCGGCTCGGCGCCGAGCGTATCGGCATCGCCGTTACCATGGGCCTTACCGAAGGTGTGACCGCCGGCAACAAGCGCAACGGTTTCTTCCAGGTTCATGGACATACGGCCAAATGTCTCTTTAATGTCGCGGGCCGAGGCGATGGGATCAGGATTGCCGTTAGGGCCTTCCGGGTTCACATAGATAAGACCCATTTGAACCGCGCCAAGCGGGTCGGCCAATTCCCTGTCGCCGGAATAACGCTTGTCCCCAAGCCAATCGGATTCTGCGCCCCAATTTGTATCATCTTCCGGCTCCCACATATCCTTGCGGCCGCCGCCAAAGCCAAAGGTTTTGCCGCCCATGGACTCGATGGCCACATTGCCGGTCAGGATAAATAAGTCGGCCCAGGAAATCGCCCGGCCATATTTCTTTTTAATGGGCCAGAGCAAACGACGGGCTTTGTCTAGATTGCCGTTATCCGGCCAGGAGTTCAGCGGCGCAAAGCGCTGCATGCCCGTATTGCCGCCGCCGCGGCCATCATGGGCACGGTAAGTTCCGGCTGCGTGCCAGGTCATGCGAATAAAGAAAGGTCCGTAATGCCCGTAATCCGCCGGCCACCAATCCTGACTGTCGGTCATCAGAGCGGTGAGGTCTTTCTTCAGGGCCTTGAAATTCAGTTTTTTAAATTCCTTGGCATAGTCAAAATCCGCCTGCATGGGATCGGACTTCTCCGAGTTCTGGTGCAGAATATTCAAGTTAAGCTGATTGGGCCACCAATCGCGATTGGCTGTGCCGCCGCCCGCTGAGCCTTTCATGCCGCCGCCGCCATGCATGACGGGGCATTTGCCTTCGGTCTTTACGGTCATTTCATTCATATGATTAAGCTCCCTAACGATGTGTTGTGTTTGAATGCGGATTTCCCGGATTACGGGCTGTATAGACGGGAAATATCACGAACTTGCGCCATTTGTATAATTGATTGTTTTTATATAATCGATAACATAAGATTATGAACCTGCGCGTCCTCTCTTATATAACTGCCGTCGCCCGACACGGCCATTTTGGCCGGGCTGCCGCCGATTGTCATGTCAGCCAGCCGGCGCTCTCAAGCCAGATCAAAAAACTGGAGACTGAACTGGGCGTGGTCATATTCGAGCGCGATAACAAATCTGTACGGCTAACGGATGTGGGCGAGAATATTGTCCGTCTGGCCGAAGAGGCTCTGGGCGTGGTGTCGCGCATTCGGATGACGGCTGGTTCTGCCCGCGATCCCTATAGCGGACAGCTCAGATTGGGCTTTATTCCCACAATTGCTCCTTATCTTGTTCCGCATTTTGTTCGCCAGTGCCGTGAATCCCTGCCCAATCTTCAGATGCAGTTTGAAGAGAACATCACGGAACGACTTAATCACTCCCTGGAAAACGGAAATCTGGATGTCGCCATCCTGGCAACGCCGCCGGAAGATAACCGGCTGGAGGCCATCCCGCTTTACGACGAACCGTTCTGGGTGGTTTTCCCGGAACGCCATGACTTACGTCTTCTCAGGGGAATTCGCGTCGACGATCTCCCTCATGACGAGTTATTGCTCTTATCAGACGGACATTGCTTCCGGGATCAAGCTCTGGAAGCCTGCCGAATTGATGAAAAAATTGAATCACGATCAATTCGCGCCACAAGTCTGGAAACTTTAATCAATATGGTCTCCGCCGGGCTCGGTATTACGCTCATTCCCGCCATGGCATTAGATGGAAACTGGCAGAAAGATTCCCTGCTGCTAACAGAAAAGCTAAATGATTCAAAAGCTTATCGCCGTATCTATCTGACTTACCGGAAGACCTTTCCGCGCCAAACCCTCATTCAATCCTTGCACAATATTCTTTGCAGGAACCTGCCGGAGACCGTTAGGCAACTTAAAATTACCTGATTGTTCAATTATTAAAATCTTATCCACAGCCCGCTTGTGGATAAAATCAAGAATCATCCCGAAGCATTTTAGCAATTTGCGGACGATCCGGGCTGCTCATCTATCCCGCCATGCATAGTCTTTATAGTGTTTGTTAAAACGTTAACGATGAGGGATGACGGCAATGGCGAAATCAAAATCGGTCATGACCCAGGTGAGCGGAACCTCTCACCTCAAGATCAACAAAATGGTAGACAGCGATCAATTGCTGGTCACAGTCAGCCGAAACGGCAAAGAATGGCTCTCTCCCGTGGGATGGGTTGAGCAAGAAAAAGGAACGCTTCTGGATTGTCAGGTGCGTGCAGATCACACTGTTGTGGAAATTCCGGCGGAATTTGCCAAAAACCTAAAATCTGGCGACACCATAAACCTGCACAGCCGTGAGCTGGATTTCAAAGGTTCCATTAACTGGAATAACCCGGGCTCGGCAGACAAACCCGCTAAGAATGCCAATGGCGCCGCGCCCATGGAAGCCATATCTCTAGAAGAGACCGAAAAACGGGCCAAGGAAGCCGAAAAAAGAGCGGCGAGCTACCGGACACAGATGGAAGCCGCTGCCAAAGCCCGCGAAGCGGCTCAAGCGGCTGCACTGGAAGCGGCGCGCAAGGCGGATGAAGCCCTGAAGGCCGAAGCCGACAGGATTGCAGAAATGGAGCAGGCCGCGAAAGCTTTTGAAGAAGCCGAACGCGCCCGCATGGAAGAGCAGCGCAGACTGGACCGGGAGCGCCGTCTCGAAGAAGAGCGCAAAGCCGAAGAAGCCCGGCTGGCAGAGGAAACCCGGGTAAAAGCCGAAGCCGAGCGCCTCAAGAAAGAGCGCAGTCAGGCCCGCAAGTTCTTCAAAGGCGAAATCGCCACTACAAAAGCAGAAAAAAGCCGGCTTCAAGAAGTATTGGCCGGCTTTAAGGCCCGGGCCGAGACCGCTGAGTCCAATATTGCAGACGGTGATAAGCGGTTATCTCGCATCGAAAAATCCCTCGCAGCCGCGCAAAAAGAAGAGGCCTCCACCAAAGCCACACTGAGCCGCGAAGAATCCCGGATTGGCGAGCTTAAATCCCACAAAGACACCGTACAAACCTCCATTCAGGATCTTGAAAAAGGCAATGACAAGCTGTTCAAATCTCTGGAGAAGGCCAATCAAGCTCATGAAAAAGCCTTGAGCGAGGTCGAAGCCGCCAAGACGCGGGCAGCTGAGGCTCTCAAAAGCCTGAGCTCGGTTAAGGCGCAGACAGACAAGGTAAAATCACAAAAAGACTCATTGATGCTGGAACGCCGTGATGCGGAAGCCAAGTTGTCGGCCCATGAAAAGCAATTGGGTGAATTAAAATCAGCCCATGATAAAGCAAGGCTGGCCACAGATAACGAGCAGACGAGTCTGAAAACCCTTAAGAAAAACAGAGAGGATCTCGATCAAAAGCTGAGCGGCGCAAAAACCGATATTGCGCGCACACTGCAGGATATAAAAAGTGTGGATGATACGCTCAGCCGGCAGCAAACTTCGCTGAAACAGGTTGAGGACATGGAAAATGCCGATGATATTCGGAAAATAGCCGGTAAGTCAGCGAGTGCGAAACCGCCTGCTGGCCGCGCTAAACCGGCAATTACCACCACCAATTCAGCCACGGAAACTGAAGAAAGCGGAGGATTTCTGCGGCGTTTTTTTCGTAAATCCGGTCAGGACAAGGTCAACGTCCCGGCCGGAGTTATAAAACCCGAGCCATCCTCACAGACACAATCCTCCAAACCTCCGGCAAGGCCCGTTGCAAAAGCCAACGAGACGCCCAAATCGGTAGCGCTCAAATCCGCTAAGCCCATAGAGACCCACATTGAGGCTGTTCCGCCAAAGGAAACAGGCCACCGGGAAAACGGGCGCGGCGCGTCCGGCTATCGGCTCAACAGCTGGCTTCTCATGGGTATTGCCGTCACGTCCATTGCGGCAATCGGTACAGCCTATGCTATGAGCGGAAAAAGCGACACCAAACTGGAAGCCGGAAAGACTGCTGTGAAAACAGAAGTAAAAGTACTGGCTTTAAAAGAGCTGACAACTGAGACAATGCAGATGGCTGAAGTCGCCGTTGCGCCGGAGACATTGGCGGAAAAACCGGCGCTGCAAGACACGCCTGAAGTGAGGCCAGCAGCTTTGGAGACCGGCGAAAAATCTGCCGAACGCCCGAAAATTGCGGACGCGCCGAAACCCACGGCAAAACCGCCTGCAGCGAAACCGCCCGCGCCCAAGCCAAAGGCCGTCTCGGCCAGCCCAAAACCGACGGCACCAAGTGCAAGCGCTAAAATCGAGCCACAACCGAATTATGAAGCTGCGACCCGACAGGTTCAGGAACAGCTCACATTTCTTGGATTTTATACTGGCGACATTAACGGCCAGCAAACGGTCCAGACACAAGAAGCCATGCAGGAATTCAAATCGCTTTACGGCCTGCCGAATGATAATCGTCTGACCGGCGCCTTTTTAAATACTCTGAAACGCACTTATGAAGAACAAACACAGGCACGCTCAGCAGCGCTGTCTGAGCCCGTCATTCAGGTGGCCGAAAACACCCTCCAAGTCCCGAGCCTTGACGTGCAGCCCATAGCCGCATCGACCTCTCTGGATGTCCAGGCACCAACCAGTATTGAACAGGAAGTATTAGAGAACGCGGCCCTTAATCCCGCGCCTGTGCA
>CAYQNQ010000157.1:0-6050 GCA_964418815.1 uncultured Hellea sp. | reverse complement strand
ATTGACGATAATGGCTCGGGGCTGACCATTGACGAGGTTAAACAGTTTTTGGCAACCATCGGGTCCGGATATAGTCGGCTCCTGCGCCGCCAGACCGGGTCCGAAGATGTCGTCGGTTATTTCGGCCTTGGGTTTCTAACCGCCTATATTGTGGCCTCCAAAGTTCAGGTCGAGACCTGTTCTTTCCAAACTCCGGATGCGGCCTGGAGGTTTACCAGCGCGAAAGGCAAGACCTATGCTGTCGCGCCTGCAAAAACGCGAAGCCGGGGAACAACGGTTACGCTCTGGCTGGAAGATGAATATCGTAATTTGTCCAATGCCTATTTTCTACGCACGGTGATTGAAAAATATTGCTGTCTTTTGCAGACGCCTATTTATCTCAATGACGGCGAGACGCGGGTGAATAATTTACAGGCTCCGTGGATATTGGAAGATGATATATCGCCCCTGAGGCTGAAAAAACTTAATCTTGAATTTGCCGCCGTTTTTGAGTCCGCTTTCGAGCCCATCGCCATATTCCCGATCCCCAGAGACAACCCGTTTGAACTTAACGGGCTTTTATGGGTTCAGGGCGGCAGCAGCTATGCCAGTTCGGATAATCGGAATCTGGCCTTGTTCACCCGTAATATGTTCATCACGAGTGAAGACAAAGATCTTCTGCCGCGCTGGGCCGGTTTCGCGGGCGGCGTCCTGGAATCAGCGAAATTTAAACCGACGGCCAGTCGGGAAAGCCTGCAAAAAGACAACTATTACAAAAATGTCCGGAACTATTTAAGGGATTTTCTGGCATCCAGTCTGGGACAATTGGTAAAAGAAGAACCGGCGACCTGGAGACGGGTCAATGCGCGGCATGGTCAGGCTCTGCTCGGCGCCGCCATCAGCGATGACCGTCTGTTTGAAACCAGTCATAATTTGCTCAAAGTGCCCACAACGGAAGGGGAAATGACCATCCCGGAATTACTGCGGCGCGGCGATGGAAAAATTTATATTAAACCTTCAAGTCAGTCCGGCCATGAAGAAATTTTGTTTCGCGCCCGGGGCAATCCCCTGGTAAAAGGCTTCCTGTACGGGGCGTCGGGATTTTGCCAGAAATATAAAGACTGGCACCGGACACAGGTCTATAATCTGGGCACCAAAGAAAGTCAGTCAAACGTATTTGCCGCCCATGAACCGGAAACCGGTTTGATAAAATCTACGCTTTTGGAATTGTTCGGTACGCCCAATCATGCGGTCAAGTATACAAGGTTTCTGCCTGCCCATATCCCTCTATTAATCGCCGAAAATCACGACATTATTGTCAAAAATAAAATTGAGGCCGACGAGGCGGATAAACGCATCAGCACAGCCACCCTGAGTCTCGCCCGGCTGACAACCGCAAAGCAGGAAAAAACCCAGGAAAAAACAATTTACATAAATCTGGATAATCCCATCGTTCATAAACTGCCGGGCCTGCAAAAAGATCATCAGGAAAACATCTCCGGTCTCCTTAAGGGCATGATGGAAATTCTTTGTGTGGACAGTGCCCAGCTCGAGGAAAATCTGGATGCGGTTTTTGCCAGGTTTAACACGTCAATTCTGACATTGCTGAGCGAGGACAAATAAATGGACATATGGAGCTGGGTACGTGACCGACAATCTACGCTTATGGAGGACGGGCATGATGAGCTGGTTGAATATATAGACGATATATCTACGCACGCCGTAAATGAACGCTTTGATCTGGTCGACCAGGTCTATCATGCCGCCATTCCCTTATGTCAGTCTCTGGAAGACAAATGGCTGGAAGTCTATTTTCGCCATTGGCGCCTTCAGGCCCATGTCCTGAAAAACTACAATGCCAAAGGCCTGTTACCCGAAGCGATCTCTTTACTGGATTTTGCCCACGGCGAAGACACAAAGGACTGTCCGCAGCGCATTTGCGCTGTGCAGGATCTGGCCGCCTGTTACGGTATAAAGGACGGTCCGGGATTTGCAGAGGAACGAGTCTCTGTCTGCCAGGAAACGCTGGCCCAGATCGACGGGTCCTGGCCCTGTTTTGAATGTGTGTCCGGGGAACTGATTGCGGCCCAGATTGATGCAAAGAAATATGACGAAGCCCAGGCAACCCTGAAATCTACAGATGACGAAATTTCCAAATTTCGAGCCCAGGATGTGTCGGATATTACGATTCTCAGAACCCGCCTTTTAATAGAGCTTGGCGAATTTGATAAGGCTTGGGAAAGGATAAAGGATGCCGAGAATCCCCTTGGCGGCGATAGTTTCAAGCGGGAATGTCTGTTTTTGAGAACGCTTGTCTTGTGCCATTTGGAGCGCTGGACCGAAGCGCGTGAATTAATGCCCTCTTTTGACGTTACACTTTTGGCGGCAAAATATTTTGACTATTGGACGAAAATTCAGATGCGCTTCCTGGGTCAGGGCCTTATCGAAAACAACCGGGAGCTTCGCTACAGATTTCATCTTTTGGCAGAGAAGCTTTCATCGCGGCAGGCCCAGCGTCTTGCCTTTCAGGTTTATAGCCGGCTCATCGATCTCTGTTTATCCTCGGGAGACGGCGTTCGGGCCGGACTGGCCCTTGAAAAAATGCGGGTGATCAGCGGCGAATTTAACCGCGATCTGGGCGCGGCGGATAAAATCGCCGAACTGGAAGAGCGCATGGAAAAGATGAAGCCTCCTCAGGGCCCCGAAAAATTTGAAACTGTAGAGGCGCTACTGGATCACGACTTTGAAATTGAAACGGCGGAGTTCGGGGCGGTTAAGAGCGGTTTGAAACAATGGCCAGGTGATGTGGCGCTGATAGCCCGGCAGTCGGATTTGCTGGAGGGATGTTTTCAAACCGATGAGGCGTTCACCCTATTGGCCGGCGCCTATGCCGAGCATCGGGGCTCTTCGGGTTTGGAAACGCGCTACGGCGCCGCTTACCTGGGCAAATTTGGATTCGAAAAATACCGGTCCGAGTTTCCCATGGATAATCTGGACGGGTTGTCAAATGGCGCCATCTGGAACCGCGGATTTATCTATGTTCGGCATTACGAAAATTCCGAGCCGGACGAAGCCCTGAAATATTTGAAAATTATCGAGACATACTGGCCGGAAGATATCTGGCTTCTGGGCCGCATAGCCAGATTGCAAATCCAGCGGCAAGCTTACGAAGAGGTTATCGCCTACCGGCGCAAACAGATAGAGATTGAGCCGGACAACGCCAATCATAAATGGGACTTATTGATCGGAGCCACATTGGCCAAAGATATTGCGCTCATTTGCGAAATGGCGGAGCAGCTGGAGATGAACATTGATGAAAACGGCCGCTATCCTGCGGACCTGCACAGCGCTGTTCGGCTGCAATGGAATATGCCGAACGGTGTTCTGGAAAACCGCCGGGCGCTGCGTATCGGTCCGGCTCTGGCGCGCATCACCTTTGTCTCCGCCCTTGAAGACGGCGAACAGATCTATGGCCGCGAAGTTGTTTTTGATCCGGCGCCGATGAACCGGTTGGATCACGAAGATGGTGAGGGTCACGCTTGTGATGCGGATGGTTATTACACTCTTCTCTATCCGCCGCCCCTGGGCACGTTGTTTGATCCGGAGTTTAAGACCTATGCGGTTGACGGCCTTCATCCCGGCGATGACAGGCTGGAAGAGCTGTTCGGCGAAGCGCGAAAGGCGGATCTGTTTTGCCAGCGCCGAAGCAATGAACAATATAAGCTCTATTGGACCGATGGCGAAAATGACCGGCATGACTCGGCGGTATATATATATTTCATCATTGAGGACGGACAGGAAAGCCGGGTGAACGAGCTTCTTTTGGCCTTTAATAAAACGCTCAAACATCCTCTGGTTTGGCCCCAACTCGCCGAAAAGCTGGGCGATAAAACCTTGTTGTTAGCGCAGGCGGAGACCACTGAAAAATACGGTATTTATTGATGGGCAAGGCCGCATGTCCTTTGGCCTTGCGCCGCGAAAGTGCTTATCTTATTCTCGCCTTATAGATGTGAGGGTAATATGTTTCGTCCAGCGGTATTTTTTCTGTCCCTGCTGATCAGCCTGCAGGCTCAGGCACTGTCCGGGAAATAGACCTCAAACGCTCAACTTTATTCAGGTACAATGTTAACAAGAGACATCACTTTTTTGCGCACATTTGTTTTAAGCTTCATAGGGGCCTGCCTCATGGGGTTTGCGCCGGGTGCGGGCGCGCAAAATTCGGATGTGTTTTTCCCGAGGCCCGCCTTTGGCCAGCCCGGCCTGTCCACGGATGGAAGCCATGTTGTCGTAACGGATTTGAGAAAAAGCCCCAACACCCAGCTCCTGGTTCTGAGCCTGTCCGAAAACGCCGCCCCGTATGCCATTGATACGGGCGATCTGGATCCGGTGTTTGCGCGCTGGGTCAGCGCCGACCGCCTGATGATCTACGCAGTCAAGCGCAGTAATTTCGAAGTGTTTTCCATTGAAGACAAGCCATCCGACCAGCAGCACTTCATCGGAAAATTCGAAAGCCAGCTCATCTTTGTTGACAGTGACGGCAGCAATCGCGTCGAAGTCCCGCAGGCGAAAATAGATCCCCGCCAGGACGGCCTCACCATTAATGACTTCAGCCTGGGACCCGCGGCGCAAGGCTATGTGGGCTTGTTTGTCAAAAAAGATCCCAAGCTTGTGCGGATTGATATCGCCGACGGTTCGGTCCGGCTTATGGACGATAGCGACAAGGTGACGATCACCATGCGGCTGGCCAGTGACGGCTCCAAAGGCCTTGAAATCTGGCGCGGCAAGAAAAGCGGCAAGCTGCATATCGAAACGGCGGGCGGGGCCATAAAATTTCCCTATGAAGATTATCTGGAGCTCGAGTTTCAGGGCTATGCCCATAACGGCGAGACCCTGTTTGTGTCCTACCGGAAAGACGGCGCGGACAAAGAGGAATTATACAAGATCGGGCCGCAGCGAAAAATCCTCGGGCCCCTGGCCAGCCATGAGAGTTTTGACTTTCTGACAACCCATGCCACGCGGGACAGCCGCGTTCTGGGCGGGGTGTTTTCGGGTGGTCCCTATGAGCATGTCATGTTCGATCCGGCGGACCAGAAACATATTCGTAGCCTGACCAAATTTTTTGAAAAAAAGGCCAATATTCTGATCGTCGATGCCAGCGCCGATAATGCGACATGGATGATCTATGTGGAGAGCCCGAAAGAGCCCGGCGCCTATTACATCTATAACAAGCCCGCCGGCAGCGTCGACCATCTTCTGGACAGCTACGCCTCCACGGCCGCGGGGCGCTATAGCGGCGTGGAAGTGTTCCGCTATAAGGCCCGGGACGGCGCGGATCTGTTCGGCTATCTGACCTCGAAATCCGGCGTCGGCGCGGGCGCTCCGCTCTTGGTTCTACCTCACGGCGGTCCTCACTCCAAAGACAGTTACGGCTTTGACGGCACGGCCCAGTATTTTGCCGATCAGGGCTATAAGGTGTTTCAGCCGCAGTTTCGCGGCTCCACGGGCCAAGGCGCCACCTTCGAAGCCGCCGGTTATAAAAAATGGGGCGGGCGCATGCAGGACGATGTCACGGACGGCGTCAACGCCTTGCTGGCGCAGGGCCGGGCCGAAAAGGGCAAAATCGCCATCGCCGGATTTTCTTACGGCGGCTATGCGGCCCTGTGGGGCGCCATCCACCAGCCCGACCTCTACGCTGCGGCCATCGCCGTCAACCCGGTCTCGGATATCGCCGATCAAATCGACTGGTTCTATCAGAAATATTCCAAATATAAGGGCTATGAAGACCGGCTTTACAGTGTCTGGGGCGACCCGGAAGCCGACGCCGCCTATCTCAAATCCCGCTCCCCCATCAACACGGTGGACAAGCTTAAGATTCCGCTCCTGCTCATTCACGGCACCAATGACGATGTCGTCCCTTTGCGCCAGTCCCGGGCCCTATCCGAAGCGGCCAAGGCGGCCAAAGTCCCGCTGGAATACCGGGAAGTCAAAAGCGCCGGCCACAGCCTGGAAACCGATGTGGGGGAATATACGCTAAAGGGCGATCAGATTGATCACCTCAAAGAGCTCAAAGC
>CAYQNQ010000156.1:1296-6097 GCA_964418815.1 uncultured Hellea sp. | reverse complement strand
TTAACGAAAAACCATTGGACAATTATCGGCGAATTGTTCTATTTTTGTTCTCATGTCGACAGCGCGGAGAAAAATACAAAAGCGGGAGAATAAGCCCCGCCGGGCCCTGCCCGACCTGCCGGTCTATTATTATCATACCAATTTCTGCCAGATGCTGCGCTTTGTGCGGGATCGTTATTCCGGCGTTATGGGCAAGGCGCATTTGGAGTTTATGAGTGACTTCTTTTCTCTCTCCCACAAGGCGCAGTGCCTTTATGTGCGCATGGCCGGGCGCAAGGTCGATGTTTTTGACCTGCCGAGGCTCTCTTATCCCGAAATCGGGCGGCTGCCCCATATCGCCCAAGAGCTGATCAATGCGGGCTTTGCGCATGCCGCAGGCGAAAACCATATGGCGGAGCTTTTGGAAATTGTCACAAGACCTGAGCTGATTTCATGGCTGGAAAGAACTCGGCCCAAGGTAAAATTTAAAAAATCGGCCAAAAAATGCGAGCTTATGGAGATCGCGAGTCTTCATCTGGCCTTTGACAAACTCAACCAGTCAGACCGTTTCCTTGTGCAAGGGCGGCGGGATGCGCTCTCATTTATCAGCTTTCTTTATTTCGGTAAAATCGAAGAGAATATGCAGCGCTTTACCATGCGCGATCTGGGCCTCATTCAGGTGCCCGATTTCAAGCGTGAATATGCCGCCCGTTTCCACGAATTTGACGAGGCCTGGTCCGCCTATTTTTACGCGCGGGCCCTGCGGGATTATGAAGACGACGAGGCGGCCGCCGCGCTCATGGACACCCTTGACGACTGGCCGCACCCGCAGTGCGAAGCCGATGCCAGCGCCCGGGATCAGCTCTGTTTTCATCTTGGGAAGATTTGCGAGCGCCAGGAAGACCCGGACATGGCGCTCATTATTTACGGCAATGGAGACGGGCCGAAATCTCGCGAGCGCGAGGTAAGGCTGCGTTATAAGCTGGGCGACAAAGACTGGGCAGAGAAACGTCTTGAGGCCATGATCGATCATCCTGTTTCGGATAGCGAATATGATTTCGCCGTGGATTTCTACTCCCGGAAATTCGGCAAAAAGCGCACCTCGCAAATGACGGATATTCTGCGCGCCGGTCTGGAAATTCCGGTCGACGAAGCGCTGAAACATCTACCGGAATATGGCGCCGGTCGGGTGTTCGAACGTGAAGGCTTTGAAGTTTACCGGAGCGAAAACGGTCTATGGCGCATGCTGTTCGGACTGCTGTTTTGGGACGAACTTTTCAACTCTAAGAAATCAGCGCTCCACAATGCCTTTGATCGGCGGCCTTCGAGCCTTAAGAACGGGACCTTTTATACTGATTTTAAAGGAAAAATTGAGAAAAAACTTGTAAGACTATCGGATAAGAAGAGCACTCAATTATCCCTCCTCAAATCCTTTAGCACCGCCTACGGAAAACCCAACGGCATATTCCAGTGGAGCCGCGATGATTTTGATATGGTCACTGCACTTATTGAAACCGCAGACCCGGCCGGCCTGTCCGAAATCATGCGGCGCATGACGCAAAATTATATGGAGATGAAAGACGGCTTTCCGGATCTGATGCGGATCTGGGACGGCGCGCTTTCTTTTATCGAAGTCAAGGCGCCGGGCGATGTCATAAGGCGCAATCAACTCACCCGTATTCGCCAGCTACGAGAGGCGGGCTTTGATGTTCAGATCGCTAAAATCAGATGGGATGTGGATCCGGACCAGACCTATGTGGTTGTCGATATCGAGACCACGGGCGGCGGCGGCCGCGCCCATCACCGCATCACCGAAATCGGCGCGCTGAAAGTGAAAGGCGGAAAAGTCATCGGCGAGTTTCAAACCTTGCTAAATCCCGAGCGCCATGTCCCGGCCTTTATCACCCGCCTCACAGGTATCTCTAATGACATGGTCAAGGACGCCCCGGTTTTCGAAAAGATCGCCGACGACTTCAAAGCCTTTTTAGAAGGCTCTATTTTCGTCGCTCATAATGTGAAATTTGACTACGGATTTATCCGCGAAGAATATGGGCGGCTGGGCCGTCCCTTCAGCTATCCCAAAATCTGCACTGTTGCCTCAATGCGGAGATATTATCCGGGCCTGAAATCCTACTCACTCGCCAATCTGTGCAAAGAATTCTCCATTGACCTGAATGGTCATCACCGCGCCATGGTCGACGCCCGCGCGGCCACTGAGTTATTATTCCTGATTAATGACAAGCGTTGTGACAAACGATGTGAAAAGTAACTTGATTTGAGCGCCAAAGCTTCGGAAATAGGTCCGTGTCCTTTTTTAAGTTCATTTCGCCCACGCTGCGCCCATTTCTTGGCCCGTTTCTCGGCCTGGCTTTGGCCGGATGTTCCGGGTCCGGCAGCGGCGGCTATGATTACGGTAAAATGCGCAGCTTAGCGCTGGCCAATGCGCAAAGCGCCGACATTTTACCCGGCTATGAAAAATATGTTCTTATCCCCGAAGACATCGCCGGCGATGTGCACAGGCTGATAATCTATCCGGACGGCGTGGCGTCCAGCTATAACACGGCTGTTTTTCAGCTCTCAGATGAAGACATTAAAGGCGTCGCCGGGGATATGCTGGCTCTACGTCACGGCGCCGGGGACTATATCGGTGATAAATTTGTCGGCGTGTGGCGGGACGGCCGGCTGATTAATCTATATCCCGTCGAGATGCAGGACAAATTCCCTATTTCTGTGCCGGAAGTCGGCCGGGAAGCCGTGCCTGAACTAGCCCTGCTGGCCATGACCAAAGATCATCCCATGCCGGACTTCGATGTCCCCAAAGACACAAGGGACCTTCAGGATAGTCTTTCCGCATATCAAGACATCGTTCCCGAGGAAGATACCGAAAATGCGGTCCCTGCGGCTCTGGACGAGCTTACCCGAATTTACGAAACAACTCCGCTTATGTCGGCTCATGAAAGGCGCTCGAGTTTCAAACCTGGCAAAAACCTAATGGTTCTGGTCTGGGACGACGGATATGCGAACCCGGAATTTAAAAATCTGGACAAGGACTACTCCCAAATTCTTGTGGCCTCAAATCTCGGACCCACATCCGAATTGATACCTCTGCCAAATACAAATGAACTAAGGCTCCATCCGAAACAAACCAACGGCGCCGACCCGGTCGTCCGCCAGACCCAAATCACGCTTGCAGGCGTCATCGTGCCGCCGAACACCAGCGCCGTTTTGGTGCGGGCAGAGTGAACAAACCGCTTATATCCGCCGCTCTAGCTGCCCTTTGCGTAGGCGGATGCGGAAAAGCGGACCACCCAACTTATATTCCCGGCGAACCAGACCTGCTGGTCCAGGCTTGCTCGGGATGTCACAGCGCGGAAAATCGCGTGATTTCAAATTTGAAAGATTGGTCGGACCGGGAAATTTCCGAAGCCCTGCTTCGCTACAAAACAGAAGACGGCACAACGGTCATGCACCGCCTGGCCCGGGGCTATTCCATAGAAGACATCGAAACCATCGCCGGAACTTATAAGAGCGCCGATGAGTAAGCCTTTCAGCAGACGCGCCGTCCTGGCCGGTTTGGGAGCAGTGGGCGCGCTGACCCTGCCCTTGCCGGCTTTTGCCAAGACCAAGCCGCGGGTCGTCATTGTTGGCGGCGGATTTGGCGGCGCCAGCGCGGCCAGGCTGCTCGCCCCCCATGTGGATGTCACGCTGATTGAGCCGAGAGATAAATACGTGGCCTGCCCACTAAGCAATCTTGTCGTCGTCGGAAAACGCGAAATCGGCGCCCAAACCTTTTTCTATAACAGCCTGAAAGCGCTCGGCGTAAAAGTCGTTCAAGAAAAGGCGCAGGAAATTGACGCCGAAAACAAAGTTGTCACCATTAGGGATAAAATCCATATCTCTTATGACCGATTGATCCTCTCTCCTGGCATTTCATTCAAATGGAAAGCCATCAAAGGATATGACAACAAAGCCTCATGGTTTATGCCCCACGCATGGATGGCCGGCGGCCAAACCACGGCATTAAGAAAAGAACTTGTCGCCATGCCTAATGGCGGAACCGTTATTATTTCCGTGCCTCCTGCCCCGTTTCGCTGCCCGCCCGGCCCCTACGAACGAGCCAGCCTTATCGCCCATTATCTGAAAACCCATAAACCCAGATCGAAACTTCTCATTCTGGACTCGCAGGATCGCTTTTCCAAACAGCCCTTATTTGAAGCCGCATGGGAGGCGGAATATCCAGGCATGATAGAACGCATACCCGGCTCGGAGTCCGGGCAGGTGGTCCGGGTTGAACCTGAAAACATGGCCGTGTTTACGGATTTTGACACTTTTAAAGCCGACGTCGTCAACATTATTCCCCATCAACAAGCAGGAAGCGTTGCCCTGGCATCGGAAGCTGCCGACAGGTCGGGCTGGTGCCCCATAAATGCCGCGACGTTTGAATCCACTATGCTTCCCTATGTTCATGTGATTGGCGATGCCACCATCGCTGCGCCTATGCCTAAATCTGCCTTTTCAGCCAATCTTCAGGGCAAAATCTGCGCCCTGCAGGTTCTTCGCCTATTGGCGGGACAGCGCCCCGTCGATACGGTTTTAGCCAATACGTGTTTTTCCTACCTGACACCCGAAACGGCGGTCTCTGTCAGCGGCGTCTATCGTAATAATGACGGCGTATTCCGCTCTGTCAAAGGCGCCGGAGGAACATCGCCGCTAGAGGCGGACATCGCCGTGCGCAGCTCCGAGGCCCTGCAAGCCGCCGACTGGTTTCAGACCATCACCCGTGAGGCCTTTGGGTGATACGCTTTAAGGCATTGCTCAGGGC
>CAYQNQ010000156.1:0-1196 GCA_964418815.1 uncultured Hellea sp. | reverse complement strand
GGACTTATTGGCTGCTCAGCCCCTGCGCCCTATTCCGTTAGCGATGATGCGATCCCTGTGCCTTTAACAAATGAACCCGCAAACGCCGTACGCGGGAAAACCCTGTTCTCCCAGCGCGGCGATGCCCACTGCGTTTTATGTCATGCCCATGAGAATCTAACGGCGGAGTTTCCAGGTACTCTGGGCCCGGACCTGACCCAAGTGAGCGAGCGGCTGGACAAAGGCCAAATCCGCCTGCGCATAGCCGATTACGAACAGGTTAAACCGGGAACGACCATGCCGTCTTATTTCAGAACCAATGACCTCACAGATGTCTCTCCGGAATTTGAAGGCAAGACAGTGCTGACAGCGCTTGAAATTGAAGATATAATTGCGTTTCTTAGCGGTGATGACGGTGATTAAGCGACGACAATTCTTGCGCCTCGGCGCCTCGGCTATGGTGGGCCTGACAGCCCTGCCGTTTTCAGCTATTGCGGGCGAGCCGGAAATGGCGGCGGCTATCAAAGATTTGTTCGGCGACAAACCAATCAGCGAAGGCCCTTTGGCTCTGAAACTACCCACTTTGTCAGAGAGCGGTTATTTTGTACCGGTTGAGGTCGACGCCGAAAGCCCCATGACGGATGATGATTATATCCGGCGCATCGCCATATTTTCCGAGCGCAATCCTATTCCGCTTATTGCCAGCTATAATTTTACGCCGCTATCCGGGCGGGCCCGGGCCGCCGGAAAAATCCGTCTAGGCGGATCGCAAATCGTCCACGCCGTCGCCGAACACAATGATGGACGCCTGTTCGGGACCTCGGCCAAAGTCTTTGTCACCCTCGCCGCCTGCGTCGTGAATTAAGGGGGGTGATGCAATGAGCCAGATTAAACTATCCATACCGGAGAACGTTCTGCCCGGCGAAATCATCGAGCTTAAAGCTCTTATCCGGCATAATATGGAAAGCGGATACCGCCTCGATATTGACGGCGAGAAAATCCCGCGTAACATCCTGACCCGGTTTGAATGTCGCCTGGACGGCACGCCTTTGTTCAGCGCAGATCTCAATCCCGGAGTCTCGGCCAATCCGCTCATCAAATTTCATTTACGCGCCGAGACGAGCGGGACGCTGACCTTTGAATGGACTGAGCAGACCGGAAAAATTTTTTCCAAAACGGCGGAATTGAAAATTGGTGCGTAGCGCGCGCCTTGTCTG
>CAYQNQ010000155.1:0-6105 GCA_964418815.1 uncultured Hellea sp. | reverse complement strand
ATTGAGGCCACAATAGCCGCCTCGGTTGCGTCAATGCCTTCTGTACTCATATGCCTCCTGCCTCTCCTATGACATATATTTTGATCCGGGTGAATATATCAACACTATGCGGTGGTGTTATTTTTCCGCAGGGTTTGTCGCTCTCGGCATGATATTTTCATCTTTTATGAACTTAAAGATTCTCCCGCAAGTTTTTATGACGCGGGCATCTTTTTTCTTTCGTTTGCAATGGGCGCTGCGATAGTCATCTGCGGTCGCGCCTTCCTGTACAGACTTATGAACATAAAAAGCAGTTCTATCAAAATACGCTTCCCATTTTTGCTGGTAATTATGGGCCTGAAGCAAGGTCCAGCCCGAAAACATCACCACACAACCCCCAAGGATAGATATTCCCGTATAGGACCATTTCTGTTTAAAGTGGGCGGCGGCAAAAAACAGGAAATATAAAATGCCGACCATGCCCACGGACAGCTCGAATGTGTGCCGGATGGTATATGGGGACTGGTTGAAACGGGCTATGGCCACGGTGAAAGCCCCGAAAAGGGAAAAATAAATCAAAAACAAAGCGAGCCAATGGGCTTTGGGAATCACCCTGCGCCGCATGGCCCAGATGGAAATTATTGCAGCGGTGAGCAGATACAAAATCGCAATCACCCTTGTCCAGATTGATAGACGGTCGCGCATAGGCTCAGGTAAATTATAAGTTTCCGGATTTCCGCCTATGGCGTGATCAATATTGCTGATTAAATAGTTTGCATCCACACTCGCCAGGACTGCGCTCCCTAGACGCTTTAAATAAAAATCTACAAAAGCCGTAAGATCAAAACCGGAGGAAATTGCATGGCTGGCCTTACCAGTGATGCCGGTCAGATAAACGCCAATGGTCAGCGTAAGCACCACAAAAACAATCCCGGCTTTTTTTGCAGGCCTTTCCGCGAAGCGGTGCGAAACCAGATAGACAAATGTCACAGCGAACACGCCGGCGCCTGCCCCCATACCATAGCCGCGGCCAAACAAAATAATGGCCACAAAAGTGAGCGCAATGAATGCCCAAAATTTCCGGGACTTTAAAGCGATCCCGCCTTCACCTGATAAAAAATTATAAGTGGTCGCCGCCAAAGCTACAAACAGAGTAAAATTGAACAGCCGCATGGCCACAGTGCTATAGACGGAAAGCGTAAGGGATTGCCCGTTCATAAACCAAAGTGTGGCTGTTACCGCAAACAAAATCAGGAAAAACTTGTTTAGACTCAGAGACTTTGCCAGCAGGGAAACTAGGTAGATAACACAAATTGTAAACGTCGTGATCGCTGGAATGGTTTCCAGCAGCGGTTCAAATCCGAAGAATTTCACATTGGCCATAAACAGCAATAAATAAACGGGAAGCCGGTGTCCGCTTTTTGCATTCCATACACCGGTCCAAGACTGATCGCCTTTGGAAATCGCCATATATCTTTCCAGAAAACCATACTGGTCACCCCAGAGTGTTCTCTGGTCAATAGAAACACAAAACCAGATCCAGAAAAAACCCAGAATGATGGGAAACATCCAATAAAAAATCTGATGACTTTTAAGCCCCGTCTTCAATGCCTTTGCCCCTTTCGCCACGCCAAACATTGACCCCGATAAAGTCCCGTTTTAAGCACTCCCATGCTAAACTGTCTAGACCACATAGTTCTGCTTTCTTCCAACTTCGAAACGGCTGTTTCAAACTATGTGGCCCTGCTCGGATTCGAGCCCGAAACTGTTTCCAAGGGTGAAAACTTCCAGACCGCCCTGTTTCGAACCGGTAATACAGGGCTTGAAATCATGAGCCCGATTAGCAAGACGGCGCGGACACGAACCGCCGAAATATTGGGAGATGCAGGATCTGCGCTCACTTCGCTGGCCTTCGCGGCCAAAGATATTTCTGAAGCAAGACGCATTCTGCAGCGGCGCGGCGGCGACCCGGGCAAGAATTCAGAGACCGGCACTTTTCGGCTTTCCGACGATATCTGCGCCGGAATCAAAACCTTTGTCATACCCCCCGGTGACAGGTCTCCCAAAAACCCAAATTCTTTGTCCTTGGATCATCTGGTAATCAATACGCCAAACCCCGACCGGGCCACCGCTCATTATGGGGCGCGGCTCGGCATTCGGTTTGCGCTTGACCGCACCAATGCCGATTGGGGCGCGAGGTTTTTGTTTTTCAAACTGGGTGACATTGTGCTCGAAGTCATTCACCGCACCGGGAAAGAACATGACCCGACTGCGCCCGATAAAATTTGGGGACTAACCTGGAAGGTCGATGACCTAAAGGCCCATCATAAACGCCTGTCAGATAGCGGCGTCACCGTCTCGGAAATACGCGCCGGCCGCAAACCCGGCACCCATGTCTTTACCGCCAAAAGCCATTCTGATGGCATACCGACATTGTTTCTTTCTCAACTAACTCTTCACGAAACATAAACCCAGTTTTGGGATTTTGCAGATGTGCCACAAACTTGCCATAGTTATTGGGCACGAACCGTCTTTAGAAGACTATGCGCATGTTTCGAAATTATACACTCAAGAAGCCGGCTCGCCGCTATGCCCGCATCGGCGCGTTCTATGCCGCCTTATTACCGGTGGTAATAGGCCTGATGCTTCTGGGCGGCCTGTCAAACAGTGCCGTCAATATTGAGAAAATTCTAATTTTACCGGTTTCGATGGCCCTGATTTTTGGCACACCCATTGTCGCCTGGCTCAGCCAGGATGCAATCGCCAAACGAAATAATATTGATTACGGAAAACTGCTGGAAATCGTTGTTTTAAGGGCCACGGTTCTGCAAGTCGTCTTCGGATCACTTTGCATAATGTATATCTACAATTACAGTTCAAACCTGTTCGAATTTAAAAGCCTTATCAGCACATTTCTTTCAATCCATACGATCCTTTGGGGGCTCGTGACATTGCCGCTGGTACTGGTCTGCAGCATTATTTTCAAACTGACCGCTTTGCGCCCCATTTACGGCTAGACAAGCCTAAAAATACGTCTGTTTTTCTGGGTTTTAACCTCGCTTTTCGACCCGAATTACTCTAATATGAGACAGTTAAATTTATTTGATTCTTTTTATTGTTTCTGGGGAAATATCGGCATGGCCGAACCAGCTGAAAATCAGTCTGAAACCAACGGCGAATACGGCGCCGATTCCATCAAGGTTCTCAAGGGCTTGGACGCTGTCCGCAAACGTCCCGGTATGTATATCGGCGATACGGATGACGGCTCTGGCCTCCATCATATGGTCTATGAGGTTGTCGATAACTCCATCGACGAAGCGCTGGCCGGTCATGCGGATCGGGTGCTTGTCACCCTCCATCCTGACGGGTCCTGTTCGGTTAAAGATAATGGCCGCGGTATTCCAGTCGCCATTCACGAGGAAGAAGGCATATCGGCCGCCGAAGTAATTATGACTCAGCTCCACGCGGGCGGAAAGTTTGACCAAAACTCCTATAAAGTTTCCGGCGGACTTCACGGCGTTGGCGTCTCCGTTGTTAACGCGCTTTCTGTGACTCTGGATCTAACCGTCTGGCGCGACGGTAAAGAGCATTTTGTTCAGTTCAGCCACGGCGAAACCGTAGCCCCGCTAAAAGTGGTCGGAGATGCGCCGAACGAAATGCGGGATGGCAAAGAACGCGTCCTGACCGGGACAGAAGTTCGCTTCCTGCCCTCCGAAGAAACTTTCACAATGGTGGAGTTTGATCGCGATACGCTGGAGCGCCGACTGCGCGAACTGGCCTTTTTAAATTCGGGCGCCCGCATCATTCTAACCGATGAGCGACCGGCTGACCCCATTGTAACCGAGCTATTCTATGAAGGCGGTATCAAGGCCTTCGTTCAGCATCTGGACGCCAATAAGACGCCGCAGCTGGAAGAGCCGATTTCGGTCATCAAAGAAATTGAGGGCATAACCGTTGAGTGCGCCATGTGGTGGAATGACAGCTACCATGAAAACGTCAAATGCTTCACCAATAATATCCCGCAACGCGACGGCGGTACCCACCTGGCCGGTTTCAGAGGCGCGCTGACCCGGACCATCAATAAATATGCGGCCCAGAGCGGCGCGGCCAAGAAAGAAAAAGTTTCCATCTCCGGCGATGATGCCCGCGAAGGGCTGACCTGTGTCTTGTCGGTGAAAGTCCCGGATCCGAAATTCTCATCCCAGACCAAAGACAAACTGGTCTCTTCCGAAGTTCGCCCCGTTGTCGAAAGCGCCATGAACGAAGCGCTCGGCGAATGGTTTGAAGAAAACCCGGTCGACGCCAAAAAAATCGTCCAGAAAATCATCGAAGCGGCCGCCGCTCGTGAAGCCGCGCGAAAGGCCCGCGATCTCACCCGCCGCAAATCCGCACTCGACATTGCTTCGCTTCCGGGCAAGCTGGCGGACTGTCAGGAAAAAGATCCGGCTCTGTCCGAAATATTCATCGTGGAGGGCGACTCTGCGGGCGGTTCGGCCAAACAGGCTCGGGACCGTCACAATCAGGCCATCCTGCCGCTCAAGGGTAAAATCCTCAATGTCGAGCGCGCGCGTTTTGACCGCATGCTGTCATCCCAGGAAATCGGCACCATGATTACGGCGCTCGGCACAGGCATTGGCCGCGAAGATTTCGATATCGAGAAACTGCGCTACCACAAAGTGGTCATCATGACAGACGCCGACGTGGACGGCGCCCATATCCGCACGCTATTGCTGACGTTCTTCTTCCGCCAGATGCCGGAACTGATCGACCGCGGCTATCTCTATATCGCCCAGCCGCCCCTTTATAAGGTGGAGCGCGGCAAGTCGGCCCGCTACCTCAAGGATCAAGACGAACTTGACGAATATCTCATCGAAGCAGGCTCAGGCGACGCGTCGCTGACTCTTCAAAACGGAGATGTGGTCACGGGCGCAGATCTCATGCGGCTTTCCCGCGAAGCTCTGCAAGCGCAAAATCTGATTAACCGGCTTAAATCAGAAGCGCCTGACAGCGTTCTGGCACAGGTCGCCATTGCCGGCGCACTTGGCCCCGACGCCGGGCAAAAAGAAATTGATGCAGCCGCCAAGAGGCTCGACATGATTGCCGATGAGGGCGAAGACGGTTGGTCGGGTGAGTTTGGATCAGACGGCGCTCTGGTGTTGCAGCGCGATGTTCGCGGCGTCACCGAACGTGTGGTTATGCGGCCCCAGTTTAGAGACAGCGCCGATGCGCGCCGCCTGAACAGAATGGCGCCTGCCCTGATTGAAACCTATGACGGGGTCGCCCGGTTCCGGCGCGGCGACAATGACCCCATCGATATTTATGGTCCGGCGCAATTGCTGGAGACCGTCTTTGAAGGTGGCCGCAAGGGCTTTAAAATTCAGCGCTACAAAGGCCTGGGCGAAATGAACCCGGATCAGCTTTGGGAAACCACACTGGACGTTAATGCCCGCTCGCTTTTGAAAGTGAAGGTCGAGGCAGCAGATGCTTCGGACGAGCTGTTCACCAAGCTCATGGGCGACGTGGTCGAACCGCGCCGGGAATTTATTATCGCCAATGCGCTAGACGCCGATGTGGATAGCTAATCCTCCTATCTGAAATGCAAAGTTCTCAAATCCCCATCTACGTTGTCAGTCTGGAACGCGACGCAGGACGGCGGGAATTGATGAATAGCCATTTTGCAGAGCGTAATCTTGAATTCGAATATTTGAACGCGACGGATGCGAGCGCCGAGCCCATAGAGGTTATGACTCCCTATTGCCGTCCGAACGGGCCTTGGGGCCTCCTAAGGCCGCACGATATGGCCTGCGCGGCAAGCCATCTCCGGGCGATAGAGGCCTTTCTGAAAACAGATGCGGACCATGCCCTGTTTTGCGAAGACGATATTTATATCTCAGAAGATACGGCCCATTGGCTAAAGGACTTGTCGTGGTGGCCCGAAGATGCCGATGTGGTAAAATTTGAGCGGTGGCGTAAAGACGGTTTTTATATTGTTATGGCCCGGGGGCGCTTGACCCATCGAAACCGGCAGCTCAGGCGCTTAATATCAAGACATCCCGGCTGCGCGGGCTATCTGTTGACAAGACATGCCGCTGAACAAATTTTGGCAATGTGCCCCATCAATGTGCC
>CAYQNQ010000154.1:0-6110 GCA_964418815.1 uncultured Hellea sp. | reverse complement strand
GGCCAAGGTTGAAAAGGTAATTTAGAGCTTTTTCTTTCACTCTTTTGCGTAAAATCAGGAAAACATTCGGACACCAGTTTTAGACCATGATGTTTTGTAGTTTAGATTCCCGCCAAGGCGAGATGTGAGGGGTTTTTGATAGACAAAAATAGCCAAACCCATTACAGCCGACACCGAAGAAAAGAGGTCTTACATGTCTAAAGGTCTGATCACGGTTTTTGGCGGCTCGGGGTTTCTCGGCAAACATGTTGTGCGGGCTCTGGTCAAGGATGGCTGGCGCGTACGCGTGCCCTGCCGCAGGCCTCATACGGCCAATGATCTGCGGGTTATTGGCAATGTCGGGCAAATCCAGCTCATGCAGTCCAATATCCGCTTTAAAGACTCTGTCATGCGCGCGGTTGCGGGCTCTGACGCGGTCATCAATCTCGTCTCCATCCTGTTTCAGGAAGGCAAACAAAAATTCGATGGCGTCCATATTGAAGGGGCCGAGCATCTGGCCGAAGCCGCCAAGGCCGCAGGCGTTTCCAATTTCATACAGGTCTCCGCCATTGGCGCCGACGCCGAGTCCGACAGCGAATACACAAGCACAAAAGCCAAAGCCGAAGCCATCATACAGACCGCTATTCCCAGCGCGGATATAGTGCGCCCGTCCATCATGTTCGGGCCGGAAGACGATTTCTTTAACCGGTTTGCGAAAATGGCCACACTAGCACCGGCTCTGCCGCTCATCGGTGGCAGCACTCAATTTCAGCCCGTCTATGCCGGCGATGTCGCCCAGGCTATCGCTAAACTGGCCGGACGCGGAACAAGCGGAGAAACTTACGAACTCGGCGGACCGCGGGTCTACTCTTTCAAAGAACTGATGCAGTTTATTTTGGAGACAACGGATCGCCGGCGGCTTTTATTGCCGGTTCCGTGGATCGGTGCATCAGCCCTCGGCATGGTGGGAGAAATTTCAGGCTTCCTGCCCTTTGTAAAACCCTTCCTCACCCGGGACCAGGTGACCAATCTGAAAGTGGATAATGTGGCAGACCCCGATGCCAAAGGCTTTGCAGATCTGGGCATTGACCTGGAAACCATTGAGTCCATCGTCCCGCCCTATCTTGAGCGCTTTCGCAAGCACGGACAGTTCCACGAAAAGACCAGCTAATTGGTGGTCTCCAACGACAATTCGGCTCATCCAGTGGGGCCGGACTACCACCATCATATACTAGGCCTTCTGGGCGGACTCCTGCTTTTGCGCATAGGCGCGCTTTTATTGTCGCCTTATAATCTGCACGGCGACGAGGCCCAGTATTGGGCCTGGTCCAAATCCCTCGACTGGGGTTATTTCACCAAGCCTCCAGGTATTGCGGCGGTTATCGCCTTTTTCACAAGCCTTTTCGGAGACGCCGAATGGGCCGTTCGCATTGGATCGCCTGTCCTGCATTCCGTTACAGCCTATATCATCTACGGCACGGCGCGGCATATCTGGTCCGGCGCAACCGGATTTTGGGCCGCCGCGTTTTATATACTTATGCCGGGTGTCTGGTTTTCTTCAAATCTGATCTCGACGGACGTACCGCTGCTGCTTTGCTGGGCCTTAGCGCTAAATGCCTGGGTCCATTTGCGCGAGAAATCGACTTGGCCGCGGGCCGTCCAGTTAGGACTCGCACTCGGGCTCGGGTTTTTATCCAAATACGCTATGTTGTTTTTCTTTCCCGCACTTATTCTGGCGATCATTTTCGATCCTCCTACGCGCAAGGCTCTTATATCGCTAAAAGGGATGCTCGCCCTCTCTCTATTTGCGGCCTGCCTTATCCCCAACATGATCTGGAATATGAACCACGACTTCGCGACGCTCACCCATACGGCGGCCAATGCCGATTATGAGGCGGGCAGCTTGCCTGTAAAACCGTTGCAGTTTCTTGAGTTTAGCCTCGGGCAACTGGCCGTTTTCGGACCTGTCAGTTTTGTCTTGTTTATTTTGGCCATTAGCGCCGCGTTTAGAAACAGGCTGGACGCCCCCTCTCGTTTTCTGGCGCTCTTTGCCCTGTCCCCTCTGGTCATTATAGCCGTTCAAGCCCTGCTCTCGCGGGCGGACCTGAACTGGGCGGTCACTGGATATATCGCGGCGGCAATTCTGACGGCGCATTATGGTGTCAAAAACTGGCCGAAACTAAAAAACTGGACGGGCTATAATTTGCTGATCCAAAGCCTGGTTTGTTTGGCTGTCCTGACCATTTACATGATGCCCTCTGCCGTGGACGCGCTCGGCCGGGCCAATGATGTCAAACGTCTGCGCGGATGGCCGGCCACAGTCGAAACATTGTCCAATGTCTATGACCAGGGTCATGACGGCAATGCCTACCGGGCGATAGCCGCCGATAAGCGCATTCACTTTTATGCGCTTAATTATAATAACATAGGCAAGACTGCGCCCCTTCATATGTGGCTGTACAAATCAAAGCCCGACAATAATCATGCGGAAATCACGCATCCGCTCCCCGCCGGAGACGCACCTGTTTTATTGGTTAACTATCATGACAAGGCTGACTATGTTGCGGCCTTCAAAGAGGATTTCAGCCGGATCGAAGAGCTACCGCCTTTGGATATCGATCTGGGCGGCGGCAAACGCCGCCAGCTTAGGCTCTGGGCCGGGTATGGCTATAAACCGACAAAGGTCCGCTAGGTTATTCGGTTTCCGAGCCCGGGAGAGGACCTGTTCCCGACGGACCGGTTTCAACCGGCTGCGAATAAGGATTGTGATATGGATCCGCCATCTGATCATACGCCACAGCCGCGCTTCCGGCTATATAGGGCGCAGCCGTTGGGGCATAAGACGGCGGGACATAGGGCTGCGGTTCAAAAGGCCGGAGTCCTTCGGCCGGCGCCGCCATAGGGGCGGGCTGAGCATAACCTTCCTGATAATAACCGGTGTTCTGCTCTGGCCAAGAATCAGTGACGGCCTGAGCCGCCGCAGGGCGGACTGGGACAGGTTCAGGCACATATGATGGCGCCGGGGCCTGGTAAGGGGCCTCTCCCCAATTGTCAGACGCATGACCTTGTACTTGCGGGCGCATACGCCGGGTCGGATCACTATAAAGGCGCGGATCCAGGAAAACCCGTAATAAAGCCAGCATAAAGAGCGTGAAGCCCCATCCGATCATGATCAAGGCGAACATGATTTTTTGCATGTTCCGGCCCTTGCGCGGCAATGAAGCCGGCGCAATAACATGGACATTCTCGCTATTGGCCGCTTCCGCTTGTTCCTGAGCGACTTTTGCAGCTTGCAATTTACTGTTCACGCTTCTCAGACGTTCATCCAGAGTAGAGCGCAGGCGTAGCAAATTATTATATTGCGGTGAAAGGACTTGCAGCTGTCTGACTTTATCATCCGCCGTGCCCAGCATTTGCTGAACCGTAAATTCCTTTTCGCGAAGAGATTCCGCTGTTGCCATCAATGTATTGCGGCGAACAACAAGCGCCTGATGGGTTGTATTCGGTCCAACCCGTCGGCGGCCTCTAGGCTCTCCGCCATTGGAGGTTTGAAAGGATTTCAGCTCTTCTATTTCCGCCTGTTTTGCCCGGACGGGATTACTGGTCGGAAGATATTTAGCGAGTAATTGTTTCAACTCTAACTCTGCCTGGGCGACGCGCTGTGATCCCAGGTCTTCAATTTGAATGTCGATGACTTCAGGCGTGTCTCGAAGCTGCGCCTCAACCGCCGCCAAGGCTGCTTCCGTTTCCACCATGCGGCTTCGCGTGGTATTCAGTTCAGACCGCATATCCTCGGCCCGTTTCGAAGCGCCGTCCGCCTGGGAGTCAAAATTGGTAATTCCATTACGGCTATGGAATTTCATGATTTCTTTTTCGACCTGATCCAGCTGCTCTTCAAGAGAGGTGGCTTCTTTGTAAAAAACATCAGCTGAACCATCGACGAAAATCGTCCGGCGATAGGCTTGATATTCGTCGATGAATGCATTGAGCGTATCGACCGCTATTTCGCCGTCCTCATGACGAAATCCGATGTCGATAACGCCGGCTTTGGCGCGAGGCCTGACCCAGAAGTTTTTTTCAATGGCTTTATATAGATCTACCCGAGCGTTATTCAGTGCCAGCCTGTCGCCGCTGCGCGTCGCCTCATTGATTTTCTGATAAGCCTTACGGTTAAACCGGCTTTCGCCATATTTGGACACCATCTGGCCAATGACCCGTTCAATCACCTCATTATTATTCATGATTGAAGCTTCAAGCTCAGTGATGGACTCTGGTCCCAATGTAACCGCTGTTCCTCCATCTCCCCCGCCAGGTTGATAGGTATGTTCCGGACCCTGGGTGACCTGAATGATCCCGTTACCCTGATAAGTCCGCTTCATGTCTTTGGTTAAATACCAAGCTGGAACGGCGCCGACTAAAAACAGGGGTATAACCCAGCGCAGCTGCCGTCCAAAGGAGCGAAACATCTCTCCTAATCGAATATTGGGCATGCCGTTGGCGTAATCGCCTACCGTCATATCCCCTACTCCGTAACCGTCCCTTCGGGCCATACGAATTCCTTAACAAAAATGGTTAATAGGAGTTGGACGACGTAAATTTTAATTTTTCGTTATCCATTCTTGTTAACACTTCAAAAAACGACAATTTCTCAGTTTTAGAGGCTGATTTTATGAAAAAGACCCAAAAAATGCGCCTTTTTATAGGCTTAATGGGCGTTGCAGCGCTGATTTTGGGGGGGTGCCAACCTAAAACACATGCGAATCACCCCTACAAAACGAATCACTTTCGGGGAGCTAAACCCGCCCCTAATGGTTACTACAAGCCTCCGAAGTTAAGAGATCATCAACAATTTCGCTCTTCAAAGATTAACAGACGCAAACCGTCGAAAAAAATAAAACGGTCCAAATATGGTGAAAAACCATCCTGGATTGACCGGATTAACGGCAATGTTCCGGCGCACCATGGTCACATGATGATGCCACAATTCCAGCAATGGATTGAGTATGAGCCCATTTACACACTCTATCCCGGAGATCAGATTGATATTGTCGTCTCCAGCGCGCCGGAGCTATCCCGGACTCTGACGGTCGGGCCAGACGGGCGCATTCTAATGCCCATGAGCCAGCCCATTATGGCAGCCGGCAAAAACATGATTCAGGTTCAAAATGAACTTAAAGCCCAGCTCGCCCAGCAGCTTCGGGATCCAACTGTCGCTGTCACGCCGCGCGCTTATGGCCCGCAGCAGATTTATGTGGGCGGCGAGGTCGGACAGTCCGGTACCTATACGCTTCCGGGGCCAATCGGAGCCATAGAAGCCCTGTTTATGGCCGGTGGCCTGCGCGATTCAGCTAAAACCAATCAAATTGCTGTTCTACGGCGCGCGCCCAATGGCGGCATGATGATGCGAACCGTTCATATCGGCCACGGCCTTAACCGCCTGCCCCATTATAATGATGTGATTCAATTGCGCCGCGGGGATATTATCTTTGTGCCGAAGACGCGTCTGGCGGAAATCGGTCTGTTTGTGCAGGGTATTCGCGGCGTGTTGCCGGTGGACTTCAACCTGTCCTACCAGTTTGGCTCGAATAATGGCGGGACGACAGTCGTTCAGCCTTAATCAGATGCCAAAACAGAAAAAGGCTGCCTTACGCAGCCTCTTTTTCTTCGTTTTTTGATTCCAGCAATTCGCGATTGTCTTTGAGCCAGTCGCGAGCGGCTCTTTGAGCGGCTGTGACATTTGCCGGACTCATTTCAAACGCCAGTTCGTCTCTATAAGCCTTGGCAGGCAGAGAGCCCAGCATGGCCGCCAGATTGAACCATTTATGCGCTTCCACGTAATCGGGGCCCCTGTCCTCTACATCTGTGGAATATATTAGCCCAAGGCGGAATAAATCCGCACTATTTGCCCCGTCTTCTAAAGCCTCGCGAGCTTCCTTAACTTCCACTTCGGTAAAGGCCATAACCACCCTCCATTTAATTTCACCACACCCCCGGGAATTTTCCTGGGAACTAACACTGGCTCGTTTAGCCCTGAGCCTTATTGCTTGAGAGGAATGTGCAGGTATGGATTAAATATAAAGTTAATTTACACTATGGTTAATCAAGCTTTATACTTATTAAAACAAGTTATT
>CAYQNQ010000153.1:0-6118 GCA_964418815.1 uncultured Hellea sp. | reverse complement strand
GGCATGTTTTTGAATTTTTCGTCTGCGAACAACTGAGCTTGATCGGCATAGTGAGTAGAGGATTGGTCCAGCGTGGCGGCTCCAAATTGATGGATGGTCTGGATAGATAACTTTCCGTTTTCATCCCAATCCGCAATCATAATGTGTGTATCGCCGGCAACGGCCGTCAGGCCCTTATTCTCAACAAAACTGTCATAGAAACCATATATGGCTCTTAGCGTATCGGGTCCGCCGCGCAGCGGTAAATCCACCTCCCCCCGGCGAAGACGGTTCACCTCGCCCCATGGCGGATCCAATCGTCCGAAAACTGTCATCAATTCTTTGCCGGCTTTTTGCAGCGCTTCTTCAAGCGGCATCTGATCATCTTTAAGCTCAAAGCCCATGGCGTGCATGCCTGTCAAAACCGCAATTGCCGTATGGGGATCATCAATTTCAGTCCCTCCGCTCCAATCGGTGATAAGTTTTTGGGCCTCGGCCAATGTTTCGTCTTCAAATTCCATTGCCGCGATTTTATTTTGCATCTCGCGGATATGACTCCCGGGATGATATTGGCCATCTGCGCGGTATTCCAGAAGTTCATCTGCGCTTATCGCGTCATCTGTCGAAAACAGGGCGAGAGAGCGCCGGGCGCGATTGGTCATTCTCGCCTCTATGCCAAAACTGTCGGGATAGTTTTCCCGCAAATTATTATGCCCTTCATCGGTTATAAAAAACGGCGACGAGTTTGCAGAAAACAACCAACCGGTCTCGGGGTTATAAATTTGAGGGAGCTTGGAAACCGGGTGATAGGAATCCCAGATCAAAGAGGAATCGTCACCGGGCAGCACGCCCCTCCAGGCAGGGCCCTCCTTTCGCTCCGGCATTCGGGCATTATAAAGCGAACCGATATTTCCGTCTTTGTCGGCGTAAACGACATTAAAACTCAACACCCCGTTTTGGCCCAGCACTGAATGCCATTTTTCCAGCGTATCCGCCTTGCTCATGGCATACCATTGATCCAGGGCGCCGACTTCCTGCAAGCCGGAAAACTTTATAGCGTAGTAGCCGCTATCGGTCTCCAGCACGGGTCCATGCCGGCTCCACCGCATGGCTCTCCTTATGGGGATCGAAAAAGGTCCCCAAAGCTTATACCGAAACTTCGACTTGGAAATTTCGAAATCGACCCATTCGCCGTCCAGCTTGTATCGCTTTGGGTTTTTCTGGCGATCCGTTTCCAGCTTATACATATCGGTCAGGTCAGGTTTGTTAACCGTATGGGCCCATCCATGGGTTGGCGTCACACCTTGAGCTAGAATTGGCGTCCCGGGAAATCCGCCGCCCGCCAGATTAAGCCCTTCTTCAGACACCACGTGAGCCTCGAACCAGGCATAGGGGCCAACGAAGGGCTGGTGGGAATTGACGACCAATCGCGTGTGACCATCTTCCGATCTACTCGGCGCAATGGCAAAAGCATTTGATCCCAGAACCGCCCCATCCGTATGCAAAAATGAAGATTGATAGGGTCCAACCGGCGGCGCGGCTCCCTCAGCAAAAATTAACTGTAGCTCCTCATCCATGCGAAAGAAAAACGGAGTCGCCCAAGTGTATCCGGCAATCACGTCAATTTCGGTCATTGGAAGAATACCCGGGAGAATACGTCCGGGATTTTCAATAGCCCAAAGATTAAGGCCATCGGCATAGGCTTTGGCCATGGCTCTGGCGGCCGGGGATACTTCCGTATCTATTTTGGACTCAACAGCTTCCCTTACCTTGAACAAATCAAAAAGATAATCTTGAACAGGGGCCTCCAAGCCAACCAGATTTTTCTTTCCGCCCAGATATTGAGCCGACATCCCGCGGGACGTCATGATCGTTTCCTGAATGGTCTCCCAGTCATCTTCAGCGTGAGAATATCCAAGACCAAAGGATGTATCCGGATCGGTTTTTCCAAAGATGTGTGCGACGCCCCAATTATCCCGGATGATACGGGAATCATACTTGGAAGCGGCCTCGGCAATGGCGGTTTCGTCCAATTTTTGGCCGGGTGTTTTTAACAAGAACGCCGAAATCAGGAGTATTATAGGTATGGCGAGCAAAAATATTCTTGAAAGCTTCATATAACTGCCATTGGTAATTCTAATTCGACTAGGAATACCCTAAGGATATTGAGGGAATATGCCAGCAAAATGGGGGACCACCATGACATCAACCAATGTAAACATTCAAACTCTGCTCAATGAAATATTAAGCGGTGGCCGTGATCTGGCCCAAAATGCCAAAGCCAAAGTGGCATCAACAGGCGCTATCGATAAAGGCAAGGCACTAGGCAAAAAAGGAGAAGACCTCCTGATTGAAAAGCTTGGCCTGGAAGACACACCGAAAATTCGCGAGGCGCTTCGCAAGGGCGTCGGAACCGGCGCCGCCGCCGGCGCACTTCTTCTAATGTTAAAATCAAAATCCGGGCGAAAGCTCGCTACCCTTGGCGGCCTGGCCGGCCTCGGCACCCTAGCCTATAAAGCTTATCAGAAAAACGGCGGCAAAATGCCGAAGAACTGGAAAGACGAAGTTGTCGGTCTGCTAAAAGGTCCAAAAGCTGAAAATCGTTCCGAAGCCATTATGCGCGCCATGATCGCAGCGGCCAAAGCCGACGGCGAAATCTCCGATGATGAAATGGCTTTTATCAAAAACCACGACGAGGTTGATCTTGGCAATATTCTGGATCAGGCCGCCGATCCGATCGAAATCGCGCGGCTTTCCGATTCAGATCAGGCTTCCCGCGAAATTTATGCGGCCAGTTGCCGGATCGCCAATGGGCTGAACGAAAAAGAAAGAGACTATCTGGATAATCTGGCCATGGCACTGCGACTGGATCCTGATCTGGCCGCCCGCCTCGAGACGGATGTCCGGACCGGATAAACGGTCAAGAGAGTCTATTTGATAAAGGGCCTCTTTGAAATTCAGGGGGCCCTTTTCATTTTTGCCTTTAAATCCGGGCGAAAATTGAGATAATGAACCCATACTTTCAATTAACGGAGTCGCATATGAAACTGCTGAAGCTAATAATGCTAGCCGCAGTTTTTTGTCTGGCCTCTTGCGTTCAAAACGGACAATTGGAAGACAGTTTTGACGCTGAAGATCCAGTCTCTCAAGAGAAGAGCGAAACCCCCGTTAGAGCGAAAGCCAAAACGGGGGAAATGTGCGGCAGCATTGCCGATATCGCCTGCGATAATCCCGAGGAATTCTGCCGTTACGAAATGTCTGCAAATTGCGGCGCAACTGACCAATCCGGGACCTGTTCTGCCAAACCGCGGTTTTGCACCCAGCAATATGACCCGGTTTGCGGATGTGACGGCAAAACATATGGCAATGAATGTTCCGCCAACTCAAAAGGTGTCAGCGCCGCCTATAAGGGCGAATGCACCGGATAAGTTTTATGTTTCAGACCTTTTTTAACGAACTCCGCGCTGCGAAAATTCCCGTTACGATCCGGGAATATCTGACACTCATTGAGGCCTTGGAGAAAAAAGTAATCGAGGACAGTGTCGATCAGTTTTATTATCTGTCGCGCACGGCTTTGATCAAAGACGAGCGGGATCTGGACAAGTTTGACCAAGTGTTCGGCCATGTTTTTCGCGGGCTGGATTACCTTGATGATATTTTCGGTATGGCAGAAGGAGAAATCCCGGCGGACTGGCTGCGGGCCATGGCTGAAAAATATCTGACACCTGAAGAAATGGCAGAAATCGAGGCGCTGGGTGACTTCGACAAGATCATGGAAGCCCTCAAAGAGCGGCTGGACAATCAGGACAAACGCCATGAGGGCGGCAGCAAGAATATCGGCACGGCAGGGACGTCTCCGTTTGGCGCTTATGGCTATAATCCCGAAGGCATTCGCATCGGCCAGAACGAAGGACGTCACGGCAAGGCTGTGAAAGTCTGGGATAAACGCCAGTTCAAAAATCTGGATGGCGACAAGGAAATCGGCACCCGGAACATCAAAATCGCGCTGCGCCGCCTGCGTAAATTTGCCCGCGAAGGCGCGGCAGAAGAGTTGGATCTGGACGGCACAATTCGCGGAACCGCCAAACAGGGATGGCTGGATATTCAAATGCGGCCTGAACGGCGAAATGCCGTCAAAGTGTTAGCTCTGTTCGACATTGGCGGCTCCATGGACAGCCACGTCAAACAGGTGGAAGATCTGTTTTCCGCCGCAAAGTCCGAATTTAAACGCCTTGAATATTTCTATTTCCACAATTGCCTCTATGAGCATGTCTGGAAAGACAATATCCGCCGTATGCGGGAAGTGACGCCAACATGGGATATCCTCCACAAATACCCGTCTGACTATCGGGTCGTTTTCGTCGGCGATGCCGCCATGAGCCCCTACGAAATCGCCGTCAGAGGCGGGTCTGTCGAACATTGGAATGATGAGCCTGGAGGCCTGTGGCTGCAGCGCGTCGCCGAAGTCTATCCGCACCTTGTCTGGATAAACCCGACGCAGGAAAAATATTGGCAATATTCTCAATCGACCCAGATGATTCAGGAAATCATCGGGCCCGAGCGCATGTTTCCAATGACTTTATCGGGCCTTGAAGGCGCCATGAAAGAATTAGCCCGGTAAGACCTGCGATAACCCAATCCTAAACATTTTGGTCTATTTGTATCCGCCTGTGCAGAAGGTGGACCAAATGAAACCACAAGATAAAATGGCTGAAACAACGCCTGATAATAAACCCGTTTCGGATAATAAGCAGGCAATGGACTGGCGAGTCAATCCGCGCTCTCATGAGTTTTTAGGGGCTCATTTTAATCCTCTTGATCCCATTCAGACTCTAAGCCGGGCGAAATGGATGACCGATGAAACACCGTTTCGCTATATCGTCACGCCCAATGTGGACCACATTGTAAGGCTGACCAAAGAACCTGAAGTCTATAAACCTCTATATGCATCGGCCTGGTTGTCGGTTTGCGATTCCCGTATTCTGGAAATCATGGCCAATGCCTCTGATATTCCGCTAAAGGCAGTTCCCGGTTCAGACCTCACGCAGCAGCTGTTTGACAATGTAATAACCAAAGACGACGCCATCACTGTCATCGGTGCCGATACGGAAATCATCGACATTGTTAAGGCCAAATATGGCCTGACGAAAGTCTACCATCACGAGCCGCCTATGGGCCTACGCAGGAAACCCGAGGCCGTGGCGGAATGTGCCCGTTTTATCAAAGAGCACCCTGCCCGCTATGTATTTATTTGTGTGGGGTCCCCGCAGCAGGAAATGGTCGCGAAAGCTGCGGCGGAACTGGAAGGAACTGTCGGCCTTGGGCTATGTGTTGGTGCCAGTCTGGATTTTCTGGCGGGACGCACCAAACGGGCGCCAAAATGGATGCAGCAAGCCCGCCTGGAATGGCTGTTCAGGCTCGCCAGCGAACCTAAAAGATTGTGGCGGCGCTATCTGGTTGATGGACCCAGGATTTTCCTGATCTGGAAAAAATGGAAAAAGGCCCAAGCCAAGCTAAAGTAAAACCAAATCAAAATAAAAAAGCCGCCCGAAGGCGGCTTTTTTCAATAGGTTGAAATCAACTAGTCAAAATCATAGCGGATCGTCGCGCCATATGTTCGGGGCGCATTAGGATAGCCTGAAAAGCTTCCGGCCTGAGCCACGGACGGGAACGTCGCTGTGAGAAACTCATTATTCGTGATGTTCCGGCCCCAGACCTGTAATCCTAGCTGGTCATTAATTTTAATGCCGGCACTGGCATTAAACAGATTTTGTTCACGGTTTGCAAATTCGCCAACGTCCACCTCGTCAATTGCATCAACAATCTGGACATCGCTTTCGTGCTGGTAATCAGCTCGGATATAACCGTCTCTACCACCTAAATTGAAGTTGTAGGTCGCTGCGACCACGGCGCTGAGCTCATGAATACCAGCAGGCCGCTCACCGGTCAGACCAATTTGTCCCCGCGGCCCCAATCCATCATCAAAATCATCAAACTCAGGATCTAAATAGGTCGCGCTAACGCCGACACTCAAGCCCTCAATCGGTCGATAAAGCGCATCAAGCTCCACACCTCGTGAGGACTGTTCTCCGGCATTCCCCAGAACAAATCCGGTTCCGACAAAGACGTTAGACTGGAA
>CAYQNQ010000152.1:0-6127 GCA_964418815.1 uncultured Hellea sp. | reverse complement strand
AGTTCTTTGCTGCCTTCCAGTGCTTGCGCGTTTGTTATTGAAACTAAGATTGAAGATGATGAAGCAATTGGTGTGATATTAGGAATAGTAAGTGGAACCACGTTTGGAGGAATCATTAATAATGGCGGAAATAACGGCGGCGGAACCAGTCCGCCCCCGCCCGCCGTTTCCTTTGATACTGAGCTGGAGAGCGAGACCGAAGCCGTTCGATTTATGATACAGGCAGGGCTCGGCGCCAATTTGCAGGAAATTTCCGCGCTGGTGGACACAGATGCGGCGGAATGGCTGCAAAGCGAATTTGCCAAGCGCCGGACAAACCTTCTGACGACAATATCCAATGAATATAATTCGACGGGCGAGGTCGACTTTAACCGGGCCTCGGAAGTGTTCTGGAACGCCCTCTTCGAAGGCGATGACGAACTACGCCTGCGGATGACTTATGCCCTGTCGCAGATATTTGTGATCAACGATCACAACGTCAACGAAACACCTTTGGCCAGCGCCTATTATATGGACCTAATCTCTCAAAATGCCTTTGGAAATTTTCGAGATTTGCTGGAAGACGTGACCTATTCGCCCGCCATGGCCGACTATCTCACCTATTTGCGCAACCGCAAAGGCGATCCGGACTCAGGCCGCATGCCCGATGAAAATTACGCCCGGGAAATCCTCCAGCTTTTCACCATTGGTCTGGTGGAGCTGAATATGGACGGCACGCCCAGGCTTTCAGGCGGTCAGCCTGTCGAGACCTATAGCAATGATGATATTCGCGGCCTCGCCAGAGTCTTTACCGGCCTGTCCTATAAAGGCTCGGGATTTTACAATCGGGACGAGGACAGCTCCATGGCGCCTCTGCAAATGTTTGAGAGCAAACATTCAGAGCTCGAAAAAACCTTTCTCGGATCGACCATTGCTGCGGGAACAAATGGAGTCTCCACCATAGATCAGGCCCTGGATATAATTTTTGAGCATCCCAATGTGCCGCCCTTTATCGCGCGCCAACTCATTCAGCGCTTTACGGCCAGCGACCCGGCGCCGGCCTATGTGAAGCGTGTGGCGACCGCCTTTGCCGACGGGACGTTCGAGGCGCCTAACGGGAGACGCTTCGGGACGGGACAGCGGGGTGACTTTCAGGCGACACTGGCGGCCATATTACTGGATGACACAGTGCACAGCGAAAACAACAGCTCTACGGGCAAAGTTCGCGAACCGGTCCTGAAATTTGTCCAGTGGGGCCGCACATTTGATGTGGCAGATCCACTGACCGAAGACGAATGGCGGCTTTATGATACGTCCTCTCCGGCCAACAGGCTGGGGCAACATCCGTTCCGCCCCAAATCTGTCTTTAATTTCTACCGGCCCGGATTTATCGCGCCGGGCACACAGGCCGGCGAGACCGGTATGACCACGCCGGAGTTTCAGATCGTCAATGAAGGCGCCGCCGTTGGTTATATCAATTTTATGACCGATTTTGTCTATGACCGTACTGGCGGTGAAGACCGGCCCGCCCGCTTCACACCGGATTACACCCGGGAAATTGAACTGGCCGATGATCCGGCCGCACTCGTCGACCACCTCAATCTGGTGATGACCGGCACGCGGATGAGCGCAGATGAGATATCAGCGGTTACCCGGGTTGTCGAAACCTTGACCCTGGAAGACGAAGAACAAGACCGGCCCCAACGGGTTCAGGCCGCGATCCTCATGATCGCCAGCCTGCCCTCTTATGCCGTCATTGATTAGGAAAAAACCATGTCCCAACCTCCATCCAAGCCAATATCCCTGAACCGACGTCATTTCCTCTCGGCCAGCGCGGGACTTGCGCTTTCAGCGCAAATGTTTGCGCCTCAAATCATCCCGTCTGCCGCCGCGCAGGCTGCTGGCCAAAACGGTTATAAAGCGCTCATCTGTATCTTTTTGTTTGGCGGCATGGATCAGGCCGACACGATCCTCCCTTATGATCAGACCAATTTTGACCGCCTGGCCGCCCTCCGCTCCGGCCTGTTTGAGGCCTATAATGTGGGCTCGGGCAATAGTTCCCGCGACCGCGCTAATCTGATTGAGCTGGCCCCAGACAATGGCGCGGATTTTGGCACGCGCAAATTTGCCCTGCCGCCACAAATGTCCGGCATGGCGGAAATGTTCAGCGACGGCGATATGGCCATTGTCGGCAATGTGGGTCCCCTTATACAGCCGACAGACCGAGACAGTTTCGAGTCCGAGGCGGTCAATCTGCCCAAACGCCTGTTCTCGCATAATGACCAACAATCCACATGGATGTCCTTCGGCACAGAAGGCACGCTATTCGGCTGGGGTGGGAAATTTGCCGATGCTGTTGTCGGCGGGGGGAACCCGGTCTTCACCTCTATCGGCCTGTCGGGCAATGACGTATTTCTCTCCGGGGAAAATATAAGGCCCTTCCTGACCACAGGATCCGAATTTGGCCGCGGTTTGAACGTAACCGACCTTAACTGGATCACCGGCCATGGAGAGCGCTATGACAATCTACGTGCTGAGCTCCGCCAGTTTTATGAACAAAATGATCGCGGTCATCAGGACTTGCTCAGTATGGATTACGGCAATATTTCCGCGCAAGGCATTGCCAATGTCAAAGAGTTCTCTACCGCGCTGGAAAATGCCGGTAATTTCGAAGACCGGTTCCCGGATACCAATATGGGCAATCAGCTCAGAACCGTGGCAGAGACCATTTCGGCCCGCGGCGCTCTTGGCGTGGACCGCCAGCTTTTCTATACGGGTATGGGCGGTTTTGATACTCATAGCGGACAGACCAATAGCCTGCCAAATCTGCAGCAGCAGCTGTCAGACGCGGTAAAGGCGTTCCGGGATGTTATGCAGGCCGAAGGACTGTGGGATGACGTCGCCCTGTTCACGGCTTCTGATTTCGGACGCACGACCATTGATAATGGCGACGGCACGGATCACGGCTGGGGCGCGCACCAGTTCGTGATGGGCGGATCTATTCAGGGCCGCCAGATTTATGGCACATTGCCGCCCCCTGTGCTTGATATGGCCCAGTATACGGAGTTTGGCGGACGTCTGATCCCGACTGTTTCAGTAGATGAATATGCGGCGACGCTTGGTCGATGGTTCGGAGTTCCGGAAAACCGGCTCTCGGCCATATTGCCCAATCTCGCGAATTTCGGCAGCAATGTCGGTTTTGTTTAGTCTGGGACTCTAAATAGATTTAATTGCTTTTAAAAACCGGTCCGTCTGTTCTTCCGGCGTCGCCCAGCTGGTGACAAGGCGGATTTCGCACATTTCCGGCGCGGGCACGCTCCAGCGATGAAAGGCGTAAGTCTGCTCCAGTTTTTCCACAAGCGATAATGGAAATACCGGAAAGAGCTGATTGGTTTCAGGCTCCGCGGTCAGGCGATAGCCCGCCGCTTTAATTCCGCAGGCCAGCCGCGCCGCCATGGCCTGGGCGTGGCGTCCGGCCTTCAGGTACAGATCATCTTTGAAAAGTTCCGCAAATTGCACGCCCAAAGCCCGGCCCTTGGAGAACATGGCGCCGCGCTGTTTGATATGAAACGCAAAGTCCGTGGCCAGCGCCGGATCATTAAATACGATAGCCTCGCCAAACAAAGCGCCGGCCTTGGTGCCGCCAATCCAGAACATATCCGTAAGCCGGGCCAGATCCGGCCAGGCCAGATCGTTTCTATTTGAGACCAAAGCGGCGCCAAGCCGCGCGCCGTCCATCATCAATAAAAGTCCCAGCTCATCGCAGATTTCGCGCAAGGCTTTAAGCTCAGCCTTGCGGTAAGCCAGACCCGTTTCGGTGGCATTGGAAATATAGACCAGCCTGGGCCGCGCCATATGAGGCGCCATGGTATTGGCGGCGACGCAGGCGCGGATATCATCCGGGCGCAGCTTGCCGTCCGCGCTCGCAATCTCGATGACTTTATGACCGGCCCGCTCAATGGCCCCTGTTTCATGGGCGGCGATATGGCCCCCCGCCACGGATATGGCCGCTTCAAAAGGTTTTAGCGTGGCCGCGATCATCAGCAGGTTGGCCATGGTGCCGCTGCCAACGAGGAAAACTTCCGCGTCAGGCGATTTTATCTTTTGGCGGATGAGATCAATGGCGCGGCCCGTATAAACGTCATGGCCATAAGGGTCCTGCTGCTCGAGATTTGAACGCATAAGCGCTTCTAGAATTTGCGGGTGACACCCTTCGGAATAATCGTCGCGAAAGCTAAACATAGCCCGCTCTATCAAAGATTAGCGCGAAAAGGAAAGCACCTTTGATTTTTTGGCCGCCGCTCATTAAAGGAAAGCTTAAAAGAGGGATTTATGAAAATACGGCTGACTCTATCTATTTTAGCTATGGCTTTATCGGCTTGCGGCAGCGATGCCCTCGACAGCGAGTTTGAAGACGTAGCGGCGGCCGTAGAAGCCAAAAAGGCAATCGCCGTCAATCCCCGATATAACGCTAACTTGGCCAAAGAGCTGGGCGCCGATCCTTACGGCATGCGTTCTTATGTGTTTGCCACACTTCTCACCGGGCCCAATGACGCAGCCATCACCGATGAAGAAAAACGCAAGGCATTATTCGCCGGACATTTCGCCAATATGGCGCGCCTGTCCGAAGACGGAAAGCTGGTGCTGGCGGGCCCTTTCATCGAGGCCGCTCCCATGCGCGGACTTTTTATTCTCAATGTCGAAACCATTGAAGAGGCCAAGGCTCTGGTGCAAACAGACCCGTCCATCGCGGCGGGGGTTTTCAAAGTTGAATTTGCCAAATATTACGGCTCGGCCGCACTGATGCAGGTGAGCGCCGTGCACAAAACCATTCAGGAAAAGGAAATGTAATGAGTGATCTTCCCGTATATGTAATTGCCAATCTTTCGGATATTCATGACCCGGACACGTACCGGAAATATGAAAAGGGCTTTTTCCCCATCCTCAAAAAACATGGCGGCGAGTTTGTCACCTTTGATGACAAGCCCCATACATTTGAAGGGGACAGCCCCATAAAGGGCCGGATTATCCTGTTTAAATTCCCGTCCGAAGACGCCGCCAAAGGCTGGTATGATGACCCTGAATATCAGGCCATTTCCGAGCATAGGCGGGCCGGTGTCAAAACCGGCTTCCTGACCATGGTGCACACGCTCCCGCCCAGAAATTAATTGGGAAATAGGTTCAAAAATTCCAGATAATCCGCGGCCACGCGCTCCGGCGCTTCCAGCTGCGGGTAGTGGCCGATATTTTTATATTCGCGCAGAAATGCCGGTTCGCCCAAAAGCTCTTTAAATCTTGCCACCATATGGGCGCCGGAGACCGGATCATAGGAGCCGTTGATCAGCGCCACCGGACCGGCAAAGTCCCTGATGGCATTAATCCAGCGTTCGCGGTTTTCGCGGCGGTCCCGCATATACGTAATCAATGAGCTGAAAATATGCCGCCCGCCTTTGGGGTGCTCGCCATCGGAATTGATCACATCCCAGAATTCACGCAGCATTTTCGCGTCCGGTTTTGTGTCCGGCCCGAAAACCCGCGAGAAGGATTTGTCAAAAGCGCGCTTGCTGGTGAGCTTGTTAATGAGCGGCCCAAGGGGGCTGAGCAGGAGTTTTTGTATCAGCAGGGCCTGATGGGTTTCCGGAAACAGGCCCCCGTTTAAAAGGCAGACGGTTTTCATGGTGAACGACAGGCCGCTTTCATTTTGCCGGGCCATCATTTCCTGCACCACCGTATCGCCGTAGTCATGGGCCAGCACATGGCAGGTTTCGAGGCCGCGCAAACGCGCCAGCTCAATCACAAGATCGGCCTGTTCATGGATGGAGTATTTATGGGGATAGGGTTTTTCGCTAAAACCGAAAGCCAGCATATCCATGGCCAGCAGATTGTAATTTGCGGCGAGCGTCTCCCAAATCGGAGCCCAGTCATAGGAAAATGTGGGAAAGCCGTGGACCAGTAAAATCGTTTCTTTATGGCCGCCATCATGAGCCATATAAAACAGGCGTCGGCCCAGAACTTCCAGGTCATTTCCAGCAAATTTCCAACGCTTAGGTATCATCTTTGCGTGGCCGGTATTCATGAAGGCTTCTTGACGCGTTTTCATTCAGGTGATTTAACCTGAAGCCATGTCGAAAATAAAGCCGAAAACTTA
>CAYQNQ010000151.1:4332-6138 GCA_964418815.1 uncultured Hellea sp. | reverse complement strand
CATGCGGGCGAACTGGCCATATAAGGATGCACAGGCCCATCAAAGGCGTCAAATAGTCCGCCGCATCCTAAGCAAGGCAGGGTCATGGCAGCAAAGCTTTAAAGTGTCTTACAATTCCCACTCGCTAAAGGCTTCCTTTAATCCCGCCTGCCAATCCGACATTTGGTGATCGAATGTATCTTCAAATCCTGATATATCCAGCACAGAATATGCGGGCCGCTTGGCGGGCGTCGGATATTCGGAGGCGGGTATATAATTCACGGTCATTGTATGGGGAATGTGGGCGACAGCAATTGTAAAGATTGCGTCGGCAAATTCAGCCCAGCTGACAGGCTCGCCGGTTCCGCTGACGTGAAACGTTCCGCCTTTAAATTCTGGTTCGTCCATGAGTTTTTTGATCGCAGCAAGGCTGGCATCTGCCAGATGACCGGCATAAGTGGGACGGCCAATTTGATCCGCCACGACACTCAGAGTATCGCGGGTCTGCGCCAGGCGAAGCATTGTGGTCATGAAGTTTTTGCCGCTGCCGTCAAAGACCCAGCTGGTCCTAAGAATTGCCGCTCTTGCCCCGCTGTTTTCAATGGCCAGTTCACCAGCCAGTTTGCTTTCGCCATAAGCATTGAGAGGATCTGTTGGCGTGCTCGGATGAATGGGATTTGTTGCATCGCCGGGGAAAACGTAGTCTGTTGAAATATGCACCAGTGGAATGCCCCGTTTGCGACATTCATCTGCAAATATTCCCGGTGCGACGCCGTTGACCTGCAGGGCGGCGTCATCGGTTTCCGCAGTGTCCACTGCCGTATAAGCAGCAGCGATGATCACTCCGTCGCAGGCGGGCAAACCCTTTGCAAAAGCTTGCAGAATTTCCGAATTTTCAGAAAGATCACAATCAGCGCGGCCAAAGCCTGTGATTTTTACACCGTGATTTTTAGCCCTCTGGGCCAGCGCCTGTGCCAGCTGCCCGGTTTTGCCGATAACGACAACATGTTTCATTTAGGCCTGAGTTCCCAATCTTTCGCCAAAGATCTTCTTTTTCATCAAAGGCGTCCACCAGGCCCGGTTGTCCAGATACCAGTCGATGGTTTTTTCAAAACCCTGATTCCACTCAACGGAGGGGGTCCAGTCAAGCTCGCTCTCGATCTTGGTGGCGTTTATGGCGTAGCGGTAGTCATGGCCCGGACGGTCGGTCACAAATGTAATGAGGCTTTCGCAGGCTGTATTATGAATTTTTCGCTCATCCATGATGGCGCAAATTGTTTTCACAAGCTCCAGATTGGTCCGCTCATTATTGCCGCCAATATTATAGGTCTCGCCGAGACGGCCTTTCGTCAGGACCGTCAATAGCGCGTCCGCATGATCATCCACATAGAGCCAGTCCCGGATATTTTCGCCGGTGCCGTAAACTGGGATTTCCTGCTCGTGCAGAGCTTTCAAAATCACGACCGGGATGAGTTTTTCCGGGAATTGATAGGGCCCGTAATTATTGGAACAATTGGTCACCACGACCGGGAAACCATAGGTTCTATGCCAGGCGCGCACCAAATGGTCCGAGGCGGCTTTGGAGGCGGAATAGGGCGAGCTCGGATCATAGGGCGTCGTTTCTTCAAAAGCCGGGTCCCCGGGATGAAGATCACCATAAACTTCGTCCGTAGAAACATGGTGAAAGCGGAAATTTTCTTTGGCTTCGCCCTTAAGATTGTCCCAAAGTCCCCGGGCGGCTTGCAGCATATTAAACGTGCCGATGACATTTGTCTGGATAAAGGCTCCCGGTCCGTCAATGGAGCGGTCGACATGGCTTTCTGCCGC
>CAYQNQ010000151.1:1967-4232 GCA_964418815.1 uncultured Hellea sp. | reverse complement strand
GAAATAACGGCGTCTTGAATTGAGATACCCCAATCAATGCCCAGCGCCGGATCATTCCATCTGACATTGCCGTCGCATTCGCTGGAGTAGTAATTGGTCACTTTATAGGCGACTTCACTATCATCCGAGAGCGTCGCAAATCCATGGAGGATACCGGCTGGTACCCATAGCTGGTGACCATTCTCTGCCGTGAGCCTGGCGCTGATATGTTCGCCGTAAGTTGGAGAGCCCGGGCGTGCATCGACGGCAACATCCATGATTTCGCCGCGGGTACAGCGTACAAGTTTGCCCTGGGCAAAAGGCGGCGCCTGATAATGAAGGCCGCGGACTGTACCTTTGTTTTTAGAATAAGAAAAATTGTCCTGAACGAATTCAACATCCGCGCCGGTGCCTTCGGCAAATAGGCTCGCACGAAAGGTCTCGGAGAAAAATCCCCGATCATCTTCAAAGCGTCGCGGTTTGATCACGTAAACGCCGCTTAAATTCGTGGCTTCGAATTCCATTGAAACTCACCCTGGTTCTGCGGGCCTTTTAGATAAGGCTCTCTATGAGTCAACAGGTGAATACCGCCCAAATGCAGAGATTGATTTGAGCGAGGTTTCCGATATGAAAAAGAGCATGGCTCGAAAACCTAATCTTATAATCGCGGGCGCGCAAAAAAGTGGCACTAGCTGGCTGCATGCGCAGCTTCGGCGGCACCCGGATATTTTCATGCCGCAGCTCAAAGAGCTGAACTATTTTAATCGGCTCACAGAAAAAGACACCGAAGACTATCTGGCGCATTTCAAAGAGGCCGGGGAGGAAAAGTATGTGGGGGAGGCGACGCCCCATTATTTCTGGAAGCGCATAGAGGACTGGCCATGGTGTGAACCGCCGGGAAAATATGATGTGGCCACGGAAATGCACAGGTTTCTGAATTCGGATGCACAGCTAATTTTCTCTCTGCGCGATCCGGTCAGCCGCGCCGTATCGGGCTGGCACCATAATATATGTATGGGCCGCAATCCGGATCACAAAGGCATGCTTGACTGTCCGGCCTCTATGGGAATCGTCGATCTGGGCATGTATCAGCGTCACTGGGATCATTTTGAAAGCCTGTTCGGGCGCGCCCGCATGCATGTGGTGCTTTATGATGATCTGGTGCGGGCGCCCCGGGATTATCTGGGCTGGGTCTTGCACTTGCTGGAACTTGAAAGTTCGGATGAATATTTTGAAGCCCTAAATCTCGATGAGCGGATTAACACGAAAGAACATTTGAAAAAACGCCTGCCGGACGGATCCGAACTCCCGCTTCCAGACCCGGAAGAGATCAAAAAACTGCTGGAGATGTATGAGCCGCATATCGCCCGCGTCGAAGAAATTTCGGGCCGTGATTTGGCCCATTGGCGGGACTATAAGCGGCTTTGCGGCGCACTTCGCTAGCCATACCAGCTTTTGACGATGTCATAGACTTTCAGATCGACTTTGTTCTGCTCGGTAAATTGCGCGCGGACCTCTTCGCCGATTTCAGCCTCAATGGCGGCGAGGCGGTCTTCTGTTGAGCCGGACAGGGCGGTATTGACGTTCTCCCGGGCCTCTGAGAGTTTAAGCTCCATATTTCGCCGAGCCAGAATTTTGGCCAAAGACTCCATGGACTGATCAAATTTTTCCACGAAACCGATAAAGGGTAAGGCTTCCAGGGCTTTCATTGTCAGGCCCTCCAGGTCTATTTGTTCCGTGAGCTTGCCGCGCTCCGGCCTGAACATATGGGATAATCGATTGGACTGAAAATTACGGGCGCTGGCATCGCGAGGCCGTTCAAGCCGCCAGGCAAGATAGCCTTTAAAATCAACTTCCTTGGCCTTTATAGCGCCCGGGGTCTCGGCCTTTTGTTCCCGTTCGTATTTATATCCAGAGTGCAGCCGGATCAGAGGATGACGTATAAAAATGACGGGGAATAGCTCCACATCCTCCACGGCAGGCAGGGGCATGCGCGCCGTATGGGATGAGTAGGCCTGAATGTCAGGGGTTTCTTTGATCCAGTTTTCAATTTCTTCATAAGGCCAGTGTTTTTTGGTGAACCGGAATTCCTGCTCTGCCCACCCGCCCGGGAATGAATCACGTAGGATTTTGTCGACGGAACTGCCGGCATTTTTAAACAAATGGAAATGAAAGACGGCTCGGCGCAAGTCTATTTTTCCCCGGCCTTTTTCTTTTCAGCCGGCTTTTTTGCGCTGGGTTTTTTCTTTGCAGCAGGTTTCTTTGCGGAAGTCTTTTTCGCGGTCG
>CAYQNQ010000151.1:0-1867 GCA_964418815.1 uncultured Hellea sp. | reverse complement strand
TCGGAGCGCTCTTTTTTGCCTCCAGAGAATAATCCAGAAGAGATTTGTCCAGAATTGCGCTGATATAATTTATGCGGCTTTGCCAGGTGATTTCGTCCAGAACTTCCATATAACGTTCATCGACAATTTGCGGGTTTTCCAGACACTCCTTGATAAAGACCGCCAGTTCGCCGGCGTTTTTCGCAAAGCGAATATAGGGGTTCATACTGCCGTCTATATTCTCCACTTCCGTGGTCACGATGGGTTTTTTGGCCGCGAAATAATTATAAACCTTGAGCGGGTTCATCCTTTTGGTCAGATCGGTCCCTTTATGGGGCACGATACAAACATCGAAATGCTGAATATAGGATTTGACTTTTGCGTAAGGGACCACGCCGATGAAATGGACATTGTCTCGCTTGTTGAGGCGGTCGATATTTTCCTGTTTCGCACCGCCGCCGGCAATAACAAATGAAACATCGGGAACGTGGTGCGCGGCCTCGTCCAGCAAGTCCCAATCAATGCGGTCCTGCAAATGCCCCACATAACCGGCGATGGGCCGGGGAATATCTGCGAGCGCTTCCGGCATGGGCAGATCGTCGGGTATGATTTCCGTCCCATTTGGCACGAAATGGATGGGATCAACCAGCGGCGCGAAGGCTTCAACATTGGGCTGACAATTGGTTAAGACCACATCTGACATGGGTAGGATGGTTTCGTAATTTTCTTCCACCCGTCGCCGCTCCGCCTGTGTGAGTTCAAATGCCCGCTGGTCATCGACGATATCGCAAATAATATGCTTGAATTTGATCTGTTTTGCGATCCTCGGAAAATCAAAGATGACCGGACAGACCCAAGCATATGTATTCGCCGGGTCAAAGCCGAGATCTTCCATCTGCATTTCTACATAAGAAGGATAAACATCCAGTGAGGTGCCTTCGATAATCTCTGACTTACGGAACGTGTCACTCCATAAAAATGTCCGTAGAAAATGCCGCTTTGTATCATTGAGCCTATGCTTATTGCGATAGGCTTGTGTCATGGTTAGGGCCGCTGGATGCAAGGGGCTGTCTGCGCGTTCCGCCATTTTGGAAAGATCTTCCAGATTAATCGGCGCATCAAATTGCAGGATACGGCCAAATCGGTCAGCTTCCAGAAAATGGCTCATAATCATATCGGAACGGCGACCATAAATGCCGCTATCGTTTTGTTTCCAGAACATGACCAGATCAGGTTTGCCTTTTTTGGCGGGGCTGGGTTTGACCTTGGGCTTGGTTTCCATTTTCAGGAAAGCGGCCTGCATATGACCTAGAAGTGTCTGATAGGGCTTGGGAAGCTCCTGCGGAGCTTTCGAGGCTCTCACAATGGCGTTTTGCAGGCGCTGGCGGTTGACCCGAAACCCGAGCTCATCTTCAAACCCGGCCCGAATTCGCGCCTGCGATTTAGCGTGGGATTTATCCTTACGGTCCTCATAAAGCTCAAGCAGCGTGTCGGCGAAATAGTCCTTGTGAATGACTTTAACGAGGTTTTGCTGCTCAAGATCAAAAATCGGGGGGACTTCAGTCGTAATGATGGGCAGTCCAAAAGCCATACCGTCGGAAATTTTAGCCGGTATCTGCCACTGCGCAATCTCATTATCTATGTCCTGCAAAAGCGGGATAGCGTCCGCCGCCGCAAGATAGGCGGGGAGGGATCTGAAATCACAATTCGGGTAAAAATTAATCCGGGCCTGATCAAGCTCTTCCAGCCGTTCCTGCATGCCGGGATAATCAATATTGCCGATAATATTAAGCACAAACCGCTTGTCATTCATGTCGTGCAGGGCTTCGGCGATATCATATATGCCTTTGTGGGGCCGCGGCGTACCGACGAACATCAGCGCAAAATC
>CAYQNQ010000150.1:1165-6171 GCA_964418815.1 uncultured Hellea sp. | reverse complement strand
GATGTTATTCTGCTGGAGCGCGACGAGCTCACATCTGGTTCCAGCTGGCACGCGGCCGGGCAAATTCACACGATTTCATCTGACCCGAATATTTCCCGCCTGCAGGGCTATACCATCAATCTTTATGACGAGATTGAAAAAACATCTGGGCATTCTGTTGGCCTGCACAAAACCGGCGGTTTTTATCTGGCGTCCAATCAGGTTTGGTATGACTACTTAAAAAGGGAGCGCTCAAAGGCACGTTATATGGGGCTGGATCAGGAGTTTATTTCGGTCAAGGAAGCGGCGGAGCGCCATCCGCTGATTGATCCCAAACACTATGTCGCGGCCCTATGGGATCCGCTGGATGGTGATGTGGACCCATCCGGGGTAACCTATGCCTACGCCAAATCGGCCAAGCATTACGGCGCCGAATACTTCACTCATACGCCTGTCATCGAGACGGTTCAGCGGCCGGACGGAACATGGGACGTGGTAACGAAAAACGGCACGGTCCACGCAGACATGATTGTGAACGCGGCTGGATTATGGGCGCGGGAGCTTGGCCACATGTCCGGACTTCATATCCCCGTACAGCCCATGGAGCATCATTATCTGATTACAGATACAATTCCTGAAATCGCCGCGCGGGACCGCGAAGACCGTCTGCCGGCCGGGATTGATTATGAGGGCAATATCTATTTCCGGCAGGAAAGGGACGGACTTTTGCTGGGGACTTATGAACCCGTGGCCACGCCCTGGATGGTCGGCGGTACGCCTTGGGATTTTGGACATGAACTTTTAGAGCCCAAACTGGAAAACATCGCGGACAGGTTGGAGATTGGGTTTGAACGTATTCCGGCCCTGCAAAAAGCCGGTATTAAAAACTGGATCAATGGACCGTTTACATTTGGACCTGACGGTAACCCCATGATTGGTCCTGTGCCGGGGCTTAAAAACTACTGGGCGGCGGTGGGCGTCATGGCCGGGTTCTGTCAGGCAGGCGGTGTGGGCCTTTGCATGGCCGAATGGATGATGGATGGGGAGCCGTCGATTGATGTCTGGGCCATGGATATAGCCCGCTTCGGAGACTGTTCCTGGGGGAGCTGGGCCTCGCCCGAATGGGGAACCATTAAATCCACGGAAAATTACGAACGCCGTTTCGTCATGACATTCCCCAACGAAACTCTGCCCAAGGGCCGCGAGCAAAAGACGACCGCTATATATGATGACCTCATCGAAAAAGGGGCTGTTATGGACCAAAGCTTCGGTCTCGAACACGCGCTTTGGTTTGCAGACGGGCCTAAAGACGCTCATGAGATACCCACATTTGGCCGTTCCCGTGCCCACGACTATGTGGGGGCCGAAGTCAATGCTGTGAGAGAAGCGGTCGGCGCCCTTGAAATCTCGAATTTCGGCAAGCATGAATTTAAAGGGCCTGGCGCCCGGGAATTCCTTCGTAAAATGCTGGCGGGCCGCATGCCGAAAACCGGCCGCATGGCATTGACGCCCATGCTGACCCCCAAAGGTAAGCTCTACGGAGATTTGACCATCGCCCGTTTTGCCAAGGACCATTTCATGCTGTTTGGGTCTGGCATGATGCAAGAAGCACACAGGCGCTGGTTTGAAAAATATCTACCGAATGAAGGTGTCCAATATAAAAACATCTCCGATGATTATCACGGTATTGCTTTGTCTGGCCCGAATTCCCGGGAAGTTTTGTCAAAGATTTACCGCGGCGATGTTTCAGAAATTCAATTCATGGACTGTATGATGACCCACGTGGCCGGGGTTCCGGCCGTTCTAAATCGCATCTCTTTTTCAGGGGAGCATGGTTACGAGATTTATGTCCGCCCGCAATTTCAGAAAAAACTGGCCCGCGCCATTGAGGCAGCCGGAGCGGGTCTCGGTCTGAAATGGTATGGCAGCCGGACCCTCATGTCCCTGCGTCTTGAGAAAAACTGGGGAGTCTGGGGAACAGACTTTCGGCCCGACTTTACGGCGGCTGAAAGCGGGCTTGATATGTTTATTTCCTGGAAGTCCGATTTTATCGGCAAAGAGGCGGCACTGGCCGAAAAGGAAAAGGGACCCAAACAAAAGCTGGTCTCTCTCGTTATCGATGCCAAAGATCAGGATGTTGTCGGCGACGAAGCCATTCTCAAGAACGGCGAGGCAGTCGGATATATTTCTTCCGGAGGCTACGCCCATTATGTCAAGGAAAGCATGGCGCAAGGATATGTACCGGCAGAAATGGCGAAGGACGGCGCCAAATTCGAAGTGGAAATAAACGGAGAAATGCGGCCTGCGCGGGTTAATCTTCATCCGCTCTATGATGCCAATGGCGGACGGATGCGGGCCTGATCGTGTATCCCTCTGAGGCCAAACATAATTCCTACGATGTTGTGATCATCGGCGGCGCAGCCCTGGGGTCATCAGTGGCCTGGTTTCTTACGGACAACCCGGATTTTGACGGCACAATATTGGTCGTCGAGCGTGATCCGAGCTATGAATTCACATCAACGGCGCACACGAATAGTTGCATGCGGCAGCAATTTTCCGGAGAGCTGAATATTCGCATTTCTCAATTCGCAGCGGAATTCGTCAATAATTTACGGGAATATATGGGCGGGGATGAGCGCGTTCCGCACATTCCCATTCAGAGTTATGGCTATATGTATCTCGCTGATAACGAGGCCTTCGCGTCCGTTCTGCGAGAAAGTCAGATTATCCAGAAAGCCTGCGGTGCAGGAACCGAGCACCTTGGGGCCGCCGATATCAAGAACGCCTACCCATTTTACAATGTCGACGATATCATTGCGGGTAATCATAATCTTATCAATGAAGGTTATTTTGACGGCAATACGCTTTTTGATTGGTGGAAGCGGCAGGCAAGGGAGCGCGGGGCCGAATATATTTCAAATGAAGTCGTTGATATCGAGACAAACTCGAACCGCGTTACGGCTGTGAAATTAAAATCTGGCGAACAGATCAATTGCGGTACTATTGTCAATTGTTCCGGTCCAAGGGCCGCAAGAACAGCCGCAATGGCAGGCATTGATTTACCCGTTGAGCCGCGCAAGCGTTATACCTTTATCTTTGATGCGGCCAAGCCGCTTGATCGGGACTTGCCGCTGACCATTGATCCAACGGGCATCCATATGCGGACGGACGGAACATATTATATGGCCGGTTGCCCGCCGGATGATGATCCGGCTGTTGATCCCATGGACTTTATCCAGGATCATTCAATTTGGGAGACTAAAGTCTGGCCTGTTCTGGCGCACCGCATTCCGCAATTTGAAGCGGTCAAACTCATTAATAGCTGGGCCGGTCATTACGCCTTTAACACCTTCGATCAAAATGCCATTATCGGTCCGCATACAAAAATTGAAAATTTCATATTTTGCAACGGGTTTTCAGGACATGGGTTCCAGCAATCTCCAGCCATGGGCCGGGGCATAGCCGAACTCATCAGTCATGGTGAATTCAGGTCTCTCGATCTGACACCGTTCTCGTTTACTCGCATAGAGAAAAATGAACCTCTAATCGAAAAGGCCGTTATTTAATGAAAATCGTTTTAACAGGCGCAGCTGGACGTCTGGGCTCTTACCTGCGTGAGCCATTGGCGAAGATGGGAGCTAGCCTTGTTTCAACAGATATTGTCGATGATTTCGGTAAGCTCTACTCAGGAGAGACCTATGTGAAAGCCGATCTGGCCAGTCTTGATGACATGCTCAAGGTCACGAAAGGTGCAGACATGGTGGTGCATTTTGGTGCTTTTGTTGATGAAGGTCCCTTCGAAAAATTATTGGGCCCGAACTTTATTGGCGCCTATAATGTCTGGGAGGCTGCCCATAGAAATGGTGCCCGCCGGGTTGTCTATGCCAGTTCAATTCACGCAGTCGGTATGTATCCTAAAACAGAAACCATCGGTATTGATGTTCCGCATCGGCCGGATACATTTTATGGGCTGGCAAAATGTTTCGCAGAAGATCTAGGCCGGATGTATTGGGAAAAACGCGGCCTGGAATCGGTTTGTTTGCGGATATTGTCGTGTGCTCAGGTGACCAATGCCCGAGCCGTCGGCAGTTGGCTCTCTTATGATGATTTGATTCATCTGGTTGAGCGTGCTGTTTCAACGCCCGTTGTCGGGTTTTCCATTATTTACGGCGTATCTAACAACGACCGCGCGCCTGTTGACAATTCCGCCGCCGGGCATCTCGGGTATAAACCCAAGGACAATGCCGAGCAATTTGCAGCAAAAGTTTTCGCGGAAGAAGGTCCGGTAGATCCGTCGGATCCGGGGCATTATTTGCACGGTGGACCTTTCGCTTCAGTTGAACTGGGCAATAGCGGCCTAGCGACAATGAATATCGTCAACGATAAGAAAGAAACTTAACCACTGACATATCATATAATAAAAACTTTATATTTTTATATTTGTAATGTATGCGAGCCGTTATGCGTATATCACTCGAAAATCTTCTCGGCCATAACGAGCTCGTCCTAGCGGACGGCGCGACCGGCACGAACTTTATGAATATGGGATTGGAGCCGGGTTTTCCGCCGGATCTCTGGAATGTATCCAATCCGGAAAAACCTGACGCTCTGCACCAGATGTTTGTTGACGCTGGTTCCGATATTATTCTGACCAATACCTTCGGCGCTAATGCGCCGCGCCTTAAGCTACATGATGCAGCAGACCAGACTTACGCCATCAATAAGGCCGGGGCCGAAGTGGCAGGCAGCGTCGCAGAACGTGCTGATCGTCCTGTTGTCGTTGCGGGTTCTGTCGGACCCACGGGTGAGCTTTTTGAACCCATGGGCGCTCTGACCCCCGAAAGCTGTAAGGATTTTTTCCTTGAACAAATTCGCGGCCTTAAGGACGGCGGAGCAGATGTGATCTGGATTGAAACCATGTCGGCCCGCGAAGAGATCGAAGCGGCCGCATTGGCGGCAATCGAGCTTGATATACCCTATGTTTTTACGGCCAGTTTTGACACGGCGGGACGGACTATGATGGGTAT
>CAYQNQ010000150.1:0-1065 GCA_964418815.1 uncultured Hellea sp. | reverse complement strand
GATTAGCCGGTGATGCAGGCGTACGGATCATTGGCGGCTGTTGCGGAACTAAGCCGGAGCATATTGCCGCCATGCGCAAATCCATGGACGCTTATAACAAAAACGAACGGCCAACCTTACATGAAGTCATCGAATTAATCGGGCCTCTTGTTGCGCCGCCGGCCACAGAAGAAAAAAAGGCCGCCGCCAGACAAAGGCGTCGACGCAGCCGAAGCTAAAAACTTAAATTATCAGGCACATCCCAGCCCCGGCGCATACAGGCGGCGAGAACTGTGTTGCGAAGCAGGCAGGCAATCGTCATGGGGCCAACGCCGCCCGGAACCGGTGTGATAGACCCCGCTGTTTCCGTTGAAGGGTGGTAGTCCACATCGCCAACCAGATAAGTTTTTCCGGGTTTCTTTGGGTGCGGGACCCGGTTGATACCCACATCGATGACGCAGGCACCCGGCTTAATCCAGTCTGACTTGACCATTTGCGGACGGCCGACAGCTGCGACTAATATATCTGCGCCCCGGCATACCTCTTCAATGTTTTGGGTTCGGGAATGCGCAACCGTTACCGTACAGTTTTGTTCCAGGAACAGCATGGCGGCGGGTTTGCCGACCAGTATGGAGCGACCCAGAATAACACAGTTTTTACCGGTTAGGTCGCCCAGCGCATCTTTGGCCAGCATGACTGAGCCCACCGGCGTACAGGGGCGCAGGCCGGTCTTGCCAAGCGACAGGCGGCCTGCAGATGTTTCAGTAAGTCCATCGACATCCTTGCTTGGGTCAATTTCTTCAATCACCCGGTTTTCATTCAGATGCTTAGGCAAAGGGAGCTGAACGAGAATGCCGTCCACATTTTCATCCGCGTTTAAGTCGCGGACGATTTTAATAACGCTGTCTTCATCGATATCAGCAGGCAGCTTGTGCTCTACGGAGCGCATGCCTGTTTCGCTGGTGAACTTGATTTTGTTTTTCACATAGACTTTGGACGCCGGGTCTTCGCCGACCAGAACAACGGCTAAGGCGGGCTGGCCGGGCAGGGTTCCGACAGCCTGGGCAACGCGGTCTCTAAGGCCGG
>CAYQNQ010000149.1:0-6178 GCA_964418815.1 uncultured Hellea sp. | reverse complement strand
CCAAAGCGGACATATCATTATGTTTTCCTGTAGAGTCATAAATTAAGTCAAACTCTTTTGGCTTATCCAAAATTTAGCTTCCAGATATAAGGCGCATAGACAGATGTATCTCTGACATCAAAAACATAGGAAAATAGAATTATCCCCAGGACGATAGCGGCCCAAATTGAATAGGGGGTCCATTTTTCGAGGAAGGCGCGTTCCTTAATCAGTAAATAGAGCCCCGGTGTCCATAAAATGAAATGCATCACAGCATACATTCCTCCAAGCGAAATTATCGGCAAATAGGGAATGACAAAAAAAGTAAAAAAAACACCGGCTAGTAATCCTCCGGCCGCCCATCGTGCGGGAACATGTTTGCGCATGAAAAATATCCCAACAAGGCTGCTCGCGAATAATCCGTTTAAGAAAATTTGCACCCAGAGAGGCGAGGCTGCCAAGCCGTCGCCGCCCATCATGCCGCCCCACAAATCTAAAGCATGATTTCCGGGCTCGAAGGTCTGGCCTATAACTTGCGACGCTTTGGGAGCTGTTGCAAATAAAATGATGAGCAAAATGCCCTGTATAGTCAAAGTCCACAGAGCCTGCTTTTTGCCCGATAATTTTTTAAAGGATGATAAGCTCATGCCCCTGCTTTCTTTTATTTTAATGATTTATTCGCCCGCCGGGAAGGCGCAGCGTGAAATTTCAGGAATTAAGTTTGAGGGCCGCTAGCGGCTGGCCTGTTCGACAACCGGAGTCTCGTCTGCCGCGCGCTCGGCTTTGGTTTTGCGTTCAACCCGGGCTTTGGCAATATCTGACGCTCTGGAGGCCGCTTTGGAAAATACCGGCTTTTTCTTTTTTGGCTTGGCGGTCGGCGTGTAGCTCGAATCGCCCGGAAGTGATTTCTTGTCTCCGAATGTCTCTTGCTGGGTATAATTATCCCATCTGGACTGGAACGGAGATCCGTAGCCGCTGTGAAATTCACAGGCCGCCGCCGTAAAACCGACGGCGAGGCTCAAAAAGGCAGCCGAAATTATGTAAGCCGAACGTTTCATGAGCTCCATATAGGGTAAAACGGCCCAAAAGTCAAAGATTTGCGGCAGGGCAGCGATAACATATACTTGACCGCGCATAGCCTTGGCGGGCGGGCTTTTGCATCCAAGTATGACAGGCCTCAAGATTTAAACCAGTGGAGATAGCCGCATTTTTTGCAACAGAGGACGTCTGCGGTTTTATTCGCCCAGTCCAGTCCTAAAAACGTCATTCCAGCCGTATTTAACTGGGCCTCTGTTTTTTCAAAATACGGATGTTCGCATATCAGGCATTTGATCTCCGTGCCCTTTACGGAATAGATCCCTTTGTTTGAGCGCTTAATCATATAATTTATGTAGGCATAAATTTCGGCTTTTCAATGTCCGCTTGGGGGACGCGGACTGCATCTTCTTTTGGAAAATGCTTCGCCTTCTTGTCGATTTTAATGGGCAATAGTGAACATTGGATCCGTCAAATTTTGCGGACTGAGTCCTTAAAGTGGCAACTCAGATATCACTTGCCGACTGCCACTCATAAGCATCAATCGATGGCAGTTTCAAATGTTTTACAACAGCATGCGGGACACTTATTTGCCGCGCGAGAGTTTCCATATGGTCTTTAACCTTGGTTTGGTCTGCAGGAAATCCGTGATGATCTTTCATACTGCCTCTATCGAGCGCCACCCACATTTTACCCTCGGTCAATAACATGGATACCGACCGTAAATTTGGTGTTGCTCTAAGCTCGTTGTAGAGATTCGTTAATCGCACAACACGGTCCGGATGAATTATGTCATGTCCCAGTGTTTGGTCATCGCAAAAGACCTTGAAAATGCGGCCAAATTCAAGGCTGGAAGATTTTATAGCTTTCATTTTCCGTGGCTTTCCAAGGGCGGTGCGCTCAAACTTCCCGGACGGCATGCGCACGAACTTTGTTGTTATGAGTGTACGATGGTCTCCTTTTGCGGCGGGGAAATCCAAGACGAATAAAAGCCCGTTAAACACCTGAATAACAATTTCACGAGTTTGTTCATGGCCATCCTTATCTTTATAATGTTGAATTTCGGTCCGAGTCAGATGGGTGTGTGACATGAGAGGAGAGAAATCCGGGGCGGAATGGGGTGCATAGGCATTCAGATGATGTATTGTATCAAACTCCTCAAAGTAACCTGCATCGCTAAAGTCCCCGATATAGTCGACCTCAACCGCATATTCGCGAGGATCAAATATATTCACCCCTAAAACATGATCCTGAACATATTCATCCAGTTCGTTTTGCGCAGCATAAAGGAGTTGGTTTTTTTCCGATTTAATTCCGTGCGTATAGAACGACCCGCCAATCGTTCCTATTAGCGCCGCCCAACCTAATGGACCCCACACACCAAACAAGAATAGAGTGGCAATAATCCCGCCGCCGATGGTACCCATAAAATAAAGGCCCCATTTGTGATGTTTGGATTTTATTGCAGCTTGGCGCGGGCCGATTTCTGATTGGAGTTTTGGGGTGTATTCTCGCCGAAAACTTTGAACCATTTTACCGAGAAAGTCCTCTTCCCAGCGATTTTCGGACGAAACCATTTTCTATTCCCCAAAGATGCAGATTACATCTATCAAAGGCTTTTTGGGCGGTCACTATTTAAATTGGGAAAATATATCCGAAGAAATCTGCGCCAAATTTGAGCTTGAATGCTTTACGGAATAGATCCTTCTGTTTGAGCGCTCGATCATATAAGGAAGTTCGGCTTTTCAATGTCCGCTCGGAGAAGCGGATGTCCCTCACTCGGGCAAACTAAAACTTGCATATTTTGTATCCAATCGTCATGCTGATCATACGGTGAGGGGAGATTTATGAAAACATCCTATTTTTTAATTGCGCTGGCATCATTGGCGCTGGTGTCTTGCGGTGGAGAGAGCAGCACAAATGTGTCCGGAGGCGCCACCACGGAAACGAAACAGAAGAAATCCAAACGATCCTATGGCAAGGCCAAGCTGGATTCGACCAATACCGATACACTCCGCGCGTCCATCGGTAAGGTCATGGACAAATTATCTCAAGAAGACAGAATGACAGCCGGCGCCGGATTACATCTTCTTTTGGAAAATGCTTCGCCTTCTGATGTCGACATTGATGAACTTGAAAATGCTGACAACGAAGCCGAATACATTATTGACATTACGGCCGACAGCTCGAGCATACTTATCGACACGGACCGGTATGTCGGCAATATGATCGAATATTCTGAAGGCCGGCTAAATGGTAAAACGGCTTTTGACCTTATTGAATTTCGCCGGGCGTCTCTGGACGGCGCATTTGCAAATGCTTCTAACGGGGCAACCGAGCTCAAGGCGCAGCTGGCACCGGCGCAGAGCAAATTAGGCGCGCAAATCGACGGCATGAAACAAGACCAGAAAAGTTTATCGGAAAAACGCGCCGCCTTGCGCGCAAAAGGTCTCACATTTATTTCGGATACAAATCTGAAATACAAAGTCTTCCCGAAGCAAAGACTGATTGAATCAGAAGGCGGGGTGACCATTAAGAACCCGACAAATAAAACCATAGGCTCGGCCAATATTTGGTCCGAGATATGGATTAAAGGCACACCTGACATTAAAAACTTTTCGTCGGTACAAACGGCTCTTTTTTCGCAAAACCAAACGATTTCACCGGGCGGTACGCAATCCTTTAATTATGTGCTGCAGAACCGGTTTCGGAATATGGTGGCGACAGGCGTCGATGTTCCGGCAGAATTATCAGGATACGGCACACAGATTGTCGCGGGAAAGATAAAATATACAGATGGCAGTGAAGAGGTTTTTTATCTTCCGGGGAATGAACTTAAGCAATTGGAGACCTTGCCCAGAAAAATCGAAAATTGCGAAAGCCGCATTGAAGATTTAGAAAAGACCTCTTTGGCTATAGATACGTTTCTCAAAGCATTATCCGCAAAAGACATCGAAGCTTTGCGAAACGCGCCAAGGTTTAAAATACGCGACAGCTGCTAATCTGCGGGAAACTTTTAGGGCTGTTTTTCGCGGGCCTCTTCGACAAGGGTGATTTTTTCAAGTTCGCCTTGCTGGTCCAGCCAGTGCCAGGTTCGTGCCCGGTGCTTACCGCAAGGGCTCAGCTGGATCATTTCGCACACACGGGCCTGCGTCGCGGCAAAGCGGAAGGTGAGATATAAAGTCTCCGCGTCGAGGCTGTATATGTGTCCTGCTATCCGTCCATTGTCCCAGTGGACTTGGTCGGCATCCGCGTCATATTGCGCTTCAAAGACAAGGGATTGTTTACGGCCATCTTCCCACCAATAGGAACTTGACTGACGGTAGGCGCATGCCGGTTCACCGGGCAGCTCTACAAGGATCCGAAAATCGTGCCGGTCCAGGATGGTCCGGTCCGGCGCCATATGGGTGTAAACTCCGCGCCACACTCCGGCGTGGCGGGACAAAAGGGGCAGTGTTCCAGGGTTGGCTTCACGCTTCGTCGTCATCGCCGCCCATAAAAAATGCAAACGGTTTTTTTATCTCTCCGCCATAGATATAGATGCGATCTGCCCCGGTCATTTCGCGGGTGTCGAGGCTTTTGAACCCGCCCTTCTTTTTCAAGATTTTAAACTCTTCTTTGGAGCTTAATTCTCGAATAGCGGGCTCACCAATAATAACGGCGACATAGTCCGCATTGGTGCAATATGTTTTACCTTCAAGGGCCAGACTGGTCAGCCCTTTTGGCAAGCCCAGAAAAAGCGTTCCTTCGCCCTTGGGCTGAACCCGGAACATCAAATTGTTGAAGCTTATTTTTCGAGCGTCAAATGTGAGCCTGCCGGAATGGCCAAGATAAAGGCTCCCCTTAAAATAAATGATATCGCTGTCTTTGACGGGAAGGGACCAGATTTCTTTCTTTGTCCCGAATTTGGCGATTATTTCCGTCTCTATCTTTGAGGTCACAGCGGTCTGCATCAAAGGCATGCCGACGGCGCGGTTTTTTAGCCCCGACCCGATGGCGTTGACCTGGGCCATTGTGACATCCTCAATTTCGCCGGCCCAACTACAGGACGCGCCATTGCGGAGCCGAATTTCTTCGCCCGGTTGGATATCAATCCGAAGTTCATATCCGTGCTTTTTCAAAGGCCCATCCATGGGAAATAATATAATTCCACTTCTCGTGCATTCAAGGCCTTAACGCCCAAATACGAATTCTCTAACTGATGAGGTTCGGATTGGGGGGAGGCCGATCTAGCTAAATTGACCTGCCTCTGTTAGGTTGGCTCGGAGGGGAAGGTTGTTATGAAATTCAATTGGCTTTGTGGGTTGCTATCCTTAATCCTGCTAGCGGGCTGCAAACGCAATATTGCAGCCACTGAGTCAAATGCTCAACACAGTGCTTTTGAAAAATGCGGTATAACGAGCGCGGAATATGACCGGCTTATGAAGCTTACTCAAAAGGACTTTGACCAAGACCTTAAAGGCGGGGGCTGGCGCGCATTCGGGAATAAAGAAGGCTGCGCTGACGCGACCGCTGAATTGATAAAGGATTATATTTTGTATTCCGAGCCCTATCCATCCGAAGATATCACAATGCTCAGATGGCACGCAGGCCAAATGAAAGCCAATGCCAATAAGTATGAAGAAGCCGTGCTGTTGTTCCGCGGAACCTATAACAGGCCCGATCACTCGGGCGAATGGAATTACTATGTTGACGCCACACTCGGCTTTCTTGAAGGTGACAAAGCCAAAGTCGAGAAAGCCTATCAGGAACTGTCAAACTTCCAAATTCCGCCGGAACGCAAAGCCGCCATGAAGAAATACAAGGAAGACAACCCGGACATTAATTTCCCCGAAAATTTTGGTGAGCAGGCCTCTAACCTTAACGTAGTCAAAAGCCTTCTGGATTGTTTTGGCAAGTCCTATGCCGAAGCTTATGGTCGGTGTGAAACAAGTGAATAGCCATGTTTTAAAACCAACAACATTCTAACGCCCGCCTTGGGCGGGCTATCAAGCGCTGGAAGCCAGCCTGTCGGGCTGCGCCGGCAAAACATCCCATTCTGTCAGACAGTCTTTCAAAAGTTCAATTGAAAGCGGCTTGGATAAAAAGCCGTCCATATCATTTTCGAGACATAACTTTTTGTCGCTATCACGGGCATGAGCGGTGACGGCGATAATGCGATCGC
>CAYQNQ010000148.1:4277-6191 GCA_964418815.1 uncultured Hellea sp. | reverse complement strand
GTGCGGCCCGGGCAAAATACAATGGAGCCGCGCGGGTCCTTGGCCTTTGTTTTGGCCAGCATGACCCGGAGCCGGACACCGTGACTGTGAATATAATAAATATTGGCTTGCCGGGTTATAACCTCCGGCAAGGGCGCATCCCAAGGCCGCACGACAGGCGCCGTCTCAAGTTTTTCTGTGCCCGCCAATTGTCTCCCCAAATATAAAAGGGGCCGACTGGCCCCCCTAATCCCCAAATAAAGCCTGGCTACATAGAGCTGAACAGGCTCTGCAGACCCATGGCCACAGACATATCGCCGGCCACTTTCAGCTTGCCGGACATAAAGGCCATCATCGGATCCAGATCCCCGCCGGCCAGGGCGACAAAATCGTCCTTGGAAACAGAGATTGTGCAATCCGCTTCATCGTCGCCCTCTTTGGCTTCTGTGCCCGAGAGAAAAATTTTGCCGTCATCTCCGAAGTCGAATTTGACAGACTTGTCAGTGCCCCCGGAAGCCGCCAGGGCTTCGTTCATTTTTGCAACAATATCGGCATTATCCATGAGTGGATCCTTTCAAGTGATATTTTGGCGCGTTATAAATCTAAAACCGCCCTATATGCCAGCATAAAAAGCGGGGTTTGGTCCCGCTTTCTAAAAGCATTCTAAACCGATTTTTAAAGCGGCTTTCTGAATTTCAGCGTCGCCCGGTCACTTTCGCCGATATTCTTGTAAAGATCGGCGTCAAAATCAGCCGCTTCCGGAGAGTCCTCATCCGGCGTTTTAGAACGCGGCGGCAGGGTCCAGACACCATAGGGGTGGTCCGCTGTATCCTTTGGATTGGCGTTGATCTCGCTGGAGTCGACAAATTCAAATCCGGCGCGGATGGCCATATCTTTCATATAGCTTTCCTGCACATAGCCGGTGGCGCCGCGCGGGTCCTGCTCCATGGTCTCCGGCAGACGGTGCTCGACAATACCGAGAATACCGCCGGGCTTTAAGGCCGCGAAAAATTCATTAAAGGCTTCCTGATCATAGCTACCTCTCATCCAGTTATGGACATTACGGCGCGAGATGACAATATCGGCGCTGCCGGGCGTCATCATGGCGCCGTGACCTTTGCCGAAAGCGCCGTAGCTAACCGTCCCGTAAGCCTCTGTGTCAGAATATTTTTCCTTGAAGGCCTTAACCCGATTCATAGCGCGCTCCCCGAAAGATTCCGGGTAAAGAACAGCGGTGTATTTTCCGCCGTTTTCTTTTAAATACGGGGCCAGAACAGACGAATAATATCCGGGCCAGACTTCGGCCACATGTTTGCCGGGAGCGACTTCGAAAAAGGCCAGCGTTTCAGCCGGGTTGCGAAATTTGTCGACGGCAGACTCTTCGGCGCGGCGCGGATGGGCGACCACATCAGAAAGAGTTACGGTTTTGGCCATTGTCTCTTTGACCATGGTTTCGGCTTTATCGGCCATTTTTTCTGTTGCTGCCTCTTTAGTATCCGGGGCAGAAGTGCCGCCGCAGGCTGTGAGGGTAAGGGCAGCGCCCATCATGAGCGTGCTGAGAATTGATTTTGTCACTGAAAGTCTCCCGAAATTAAATTCGCGCGACTTCTAAATGGCGGGCCTCAAAAATCAAGTCACAGTTTTGCGAGACGCAAAAGAACATAACGAAAACATTTGTTGCGCGAATCCCTGAAATGTGAAAACAAAGCCTATGGAACCAATTTTTACATGGGGCGATATTTCCCTGACCCTGGCCGAGCTGTTTGCCGCTCTGGCGCTTATCCTCGTCAGCATTTTAATCACGCTCTATTTGTCCCGCCGCGCCGCCCGCATGTTGGGGCAGCATCTTAATCAGGTTCACCGCCAACAGGCAGAGTTGCAAGGTCGGCTGACCCAGATGTCCGAAGAGTCGGCGCAGCGCGAAGTCATGCTCCG
>CAYQNQ010000148.1:0-4177 GCA_964418815.1 uncultured Hellea sp. | reverse complement strand
ATTCATATGCCCGGCGAACAGGGCGATGTGGCCATTGATAGCAAATTTCCGCTGGAGAGCTGGCGGCGTCTGACAGATGCGGAAAACACGCCGGAGGAGACGGAAGCCCGGCGCGACTTTGCCCGCGACGTACAGGTCCATATCAAATCCATCGCCGAGAAATATCTCATCTTTGGGGAGACCCATGATGTGGCCATGATGTTCCTGCCGTCAGAAGCCGTTTACGCCGAGCTGCACAGCCATTTTCCCAAGGTGATTGAACAAGGATTTAAACAAAAGGTCATGATCGTTTCGCCGACAACCTTTATGGCGACCCTGCACACCATGCGCGCGGTGATGAAAGATGCGGCCATGCGCGAACAGGCCCATATCATTCAAAAAGAGGTCGGACTTCTGGCCAAGGATGTCGCCCTGCTCGATACCCGCGTCGGAAAGCTGCAACAACACTTTGACCAATCGGCGGAAGATATGCGACAAATCCGTATATCAACGGGGAAAATTACCAAACGGGCGGACAAGATCGATGCCATTGAAGATCATCTGGACCAGAGTGAACCGACCAATATCGCGGACTTTCGCAAAAAGGCGTAAGAAAGGCGTGGAGTCATGATCTGGTATGACGGACGCCTGTTTCGGGTGGCGCAGTCCTCCGGCCGCACCCACACTTCGGACGAAACCATTTTCCAGTATTTCCAGAAGGGCGACCTTTTAAAAGGCAAATATTCCGGCGGCGATATCGAATATGGCCACCTCCTCGGTCTGGTGGATGAGGACGGCAATATTAATATGCGCTATCACCATATCACCTATGACGGGACCATTATGACCGGCAAATGCAAATCCCGGCCGGAAATTCTGGAGAACGGTAAAATCCGCCTGCATGAGCGCTGGCAATGGACCTGCGGAGATATGTCCAAGGGCACGAGTGTGCTGGAGGAGATTTGAGACAGGTTTTTCTCACCGCTCTGGCCTTATTATTCACAGCTGCCTGCGGAGCAAACGAGCCTCCAATCAAATCCAGCGAAAGCTCGAAACCACAAGAGACCGTTTCTGAAGAACGCCCCGCACCTCCGGTGCCTGTTTCCGCCACTGCCCCCCCACGCCTGGAGATTAATCTATCCTGCCAGATTGAAACGGGCGGAACACCAGGTCAAAACCTGCTGGACGCAGCCCTCCCTCGGCTTCAGGTCTATCCAGAGGAATATAAGGGCGAGATTGAGCGGAACCGACCCCTTGAAAAAACTTTCACCGTCGACAGGTTCAATGATTTTAATGACCGATTTGCAAAAGCCGAAGAAAGGTTTCAGAGGTTTCCCGATTACCAGAATTTTGAGCAAATTACCTCTGACCTGTCGGAGACAAACAGCCTATACATAAAAGGCTACGGCATACCTTGTGAATTTTGCCCCGGTGTCCGGCTGGATGAATTTATTTTTCGATCAGAACCCTGCGCAAAGCGGTGGTATGGATTTGCGTTAGAGATGAACACTGAAATCAAAGCGGTTGGCTTCATTCGCCGCAAAGACAAGACCGTTATTGTGACATGGCCGAGTGCTTATTTTATGCGAAAACATTTACCTGATATCGAAAAGGCAATTTTCGGAGACATTGATCCTGAAGCGGCCTATCAAAAAGCGGAAGCTTATGTTCCGCCGGGTTAAAGTTAAAACGGTCTTCGGCTGCTCAGTGCCGCGTTAATGGTCCCGTCATCCAGATAGTCGAGTTCTCCGCCGACGGGGACGCCGTGGGCGAGGCGGGAGATGGTCACGCCCCCCTCATCATTTTTAAAGCCTTCAATATGATCCGTAATATAGTGGGCCGTTGTCTGGCCATCGACGGTTGCGTTCATGGCCAGGATGACTTCGGAAATACCGCCCGCCTTGACCCGGTCGATGAGGCTGGCAATGCGCAGGTCCTCCGGCCGGATGCCGTCAATGGCCGAGAGCGTTCCGCCGAGCACATGATAGAGACCTTTAAAGGTGGCGGCCCGCTCCATGGCCCAGAGATCGCCCACATCCTGCACCACGCAGATGACGGATTGGTCCCGCGCCGGGGCCTTGCAGATATGGCAGGGATTGGCCGCGTCTATATTGCCGCAAGTGCCGCATTCGGAGATTTTATCGGCCGCGTCCGACATGGCGGCGACCAGCGGGCGCATAAGCGGCTCGCGCTTTTTAATGAGCTCCAGCGCCGCGCGGCGGGCCGAGCGCGGACCCAGCCCCGGCAATTTTGACAGGAGCTTGATCAGGCGGTCAATTTCCGGGCTGATATTCTGGGCCATAACGTTCTCGATTCGGCTCACAATATCCCATCACTGCGGCGCAAAACAGCCCAATGATTGAGCGAATGGAAAAGAAATTTGCTCGCGGCGGCGCCTTTTATTGCGCCCGACCGTGCAAGACTTCAAATAAAGACTGTCTTTCCCGAGACGTTTATCAAATTCAACTTTCTCCCCGAATTTGATTTTCCTAAGCCCGGTTCGGAAATTTTTTCCAAGCCGGGTTTTTTTTGAAACCGCATAATTACCCCCTAATTCCTCCTAATTACCTTTGGCCGCCCCCTTGGGATCGCGGGCATCGGCAGCGCCGTAAAAATAGACACCGTCCCAGCCCACACTATTTGCCCGGCCATTGACATCCCGCGTCACCGATCCGTCGTCTCCCCGGGCCAGCGTATGCCCCATGGACTCCAGAATATTCACCGTATCAATGGAAATACCCGGCTCCACAAAGACCAAGTCCGGGAGCCATTGATGATGCAGGCGCGGCGCCTGAACGGCGGCCCCAACATTCATGTCAAAATCGACGACATTTAAAATTACTTGAAGCGTTTGGGTGATAATGGTCGAGCCGCCAATAGAGCCCGTGACCAGAACATTTCTGCCGTCTTTGCGGACGATGGTCGGGCTCATGGACGAAAGTGGGCGCTTCCGGGGCTCAATGGCATTAGCGGCGCCGCCAATCAGCCCGTAACTGTTCGGCACGCCCGGCTTGGAGGAAAAATCATCCATCTCGTTATTGAGCAGAAACCCGGCCCCGTCGACGGAATACCCGCTGCCATAGGAAAAGTTGAGCGTATAGGTCACCCCGACAGCATTGCCCCATTTATCCATGACCGAATAATGGGTGGTGGCCGGGCTTTCGTCCGGAAAAACGGTCGCCGGCGCGATATCTTCGGAGCGGCTCGCCTGCTCCAGGTCGATGGAGCCGCGCAGCAGATCCGCATAGTTTTTGCCGGTCAGGGCGGCCACCGGTACATCGTAAAAATCCGGATCGCCCAGATGTTTGGAACGGTCCGCATAGGCCCGGCGCATAACCTCGATAAGTTTATGTAAGTAAGCGGCGCTGTTATGGCCGTCAGACTTTAGATCATAACCTTCCAGAACCCGCAGCATTTGCACAATATGGACCCCGCCCGAGGAGGGCGGCGGCATGGAATAAACCTGATGACTGCGATAGTTTCCTGAAATGGGCTTCCGTATGACCGTATGATAACCTGCCAGATCCTCATGGGTGATGAGCCCGCCGCCGTCCTGCATTTCTGTTATGATCAAATCTGCGGTCTTGCCCTTGTAAAATCCGTCTCTGCCATCAGCGATAATCCGGCGCAGGGTCCGGGCCAGATCCTTTTGTTTCAAGACCTCGCCGGCCTGATAGGCACTGCCGCTGGGTTTAAAAAAATAGTCCATGGATGAAGTGTCTATGGCGAGCGTCTCGGAATATTCCTGCAGAGATGCCGACAGAGAATAAGACACAGGAAAGCCCTGCTCTGCCAAACGCACGGCAGGGCCGATGACCTGGCGCGGAGACATAGTGCCGTAAGTGTCCAGCGCATCGAGAAGGCCCATGACGGTCCCGGGCACGCCCGCCGCCTTATGAGAATACCAGGATATATTCGTATCGACGTTCCCGTCCGCGCCCAAAAACATATCCCGGTCAGCCGCCGCCGGGGCCATTTCCCGAAAATCAATCGCCACAACTTTGCCGTCCGCTAAGGACACCATCATAAAACCGCCGCCGCCAAGATTACCGGCCTGCGGATGGGTGACGGCCAGCGCAAAGCCTGTGGCCACAGCCGCGTCCACAGCATTGCCGCCCCGGCGCAAAATTTCCCGGCCCACATCGGCGGCAAGGGCATCCTGGGCCGCGACCATACCGTTTTCGGAAATCTCCGGGCT
>CAYQNQ010000147.1:0-6204 GCA_964418815.1 uncultured Hellea sp. | reverse complement strand
CCGCCTGATCCACCGGCTGGACCGGGACACCACCGGCGTCTTGCTCACTGCGAAGAACGCAAAGGCCGCCGCCTGGGCCGGGCGCGCCTTTCAAAGCCGCCGCGCGGAGAAAGTCTATTGGGGCATTACCAATGGCGTGCCTCATCCCAAAGCCGGAGAGATTAAAGGCTATATGGCCAAAGGCCGGCTCGATAACCGCTTTGGCAATAAACATATGGGCAAAGAGATTATGGTCGCCGTGCGCCACGGGGACAAAGACGCCAAACATGCCAAGACCCTTTACCAGACCGTGCAGTCCGCTGGAGTCAAAGCCGGATTTGTGGCCATGCAGCCTCTGACCGGACGCACCCATCAACTTCGGCTGCATATGCAGCTGCTCGGCGCGCCTATTGCGGGCGATCCTAAATATATGACGGATCGGACCCTGCCCGGCGGTCTGGCGAATAAGCTCCATTTGCACGCCCGCAGCCTGATGATCCCCGGGCCGCAGGGCGATCTGCATTTTCAGGCGCCTTTGCCCAGCCATATGAAGGACGCCTTCTCCCAACTCGGCTTTGACGAGACCGCGCCCATAGACGACTGGGAAGAGCTTAAATGAAGGCTTTAAAGTGAAGGCTGCTAAACGGTTTTATAAAGAGGTCGCGGTTGCGCGTTTGGAATCTGGCTTCGGTATAACGCTGGATGGCCGGAACCTTAAAACGCCCGGGAAGAAACCCCTCATCGTCGGTTCCGAGCGCGTCGCCCGGCTCATCGCAGATGAATGGGACGCACAGGCCAAAGAGATCAAGCCGGAAACTATGCCGGTCACGCGGCTGGTCAATGTCTCCATTGAGCTAACGCCGGACAACCGGGACAAGCTGGCGAGCGAAGCCCGCAAATATGCCGGGACGGACCTCTTATGTTACCGGGCCTCGGAACCGGTAACATTGTCCCAAAGACAGGCGGAGGAATGGGACCCTGTGCTGGACTGGGCCAAGGCGCGCGGCATTTCCCTTAAAACAACCGATGCGGTTCTCGCCATCGAGCAAAACCCGGCGGCTCTGGATAAGGTCGCAGACTATGCCCGGACGCTCGATGATCTGAGGCTGACTCTTCTGGTCCATCTTACGGCCGTTTACGGCTCGGCTATTCTGGCCATGGCCGTCCTTGAAAAACACCTCTCCGGTTCACAGGCTTTTGATATTTCGCGATTGGACAATCTCTACCAGATCGCGCAGTGGGGCGAGGATGAAGAAGCGGTGGAAATCGCGGCTAATCTAACCGCGGAAGTTTCCGCACTTTGCGAAATTCTGGAGTAAACATGTCCGATATTATCACAGTCTCCGAGCGCCCCGGCGGAAAATATACCAATGATGTCAAATCCTCGCGCCATCAATTGCTAGCCGATGAGCCGACCGAATATGGGAGCGCTGATCTCGGGCCCTCGCCTTTTGAATTTTTATCCATCGGGCTGGGCGCCTGCACGTCCATGACCCTGCGCAGCTATGCGGACCGCAAAGGCTGGCCTGTGGAGAAAATTTCCGTTGATGTCACCCACACCAAAGAAATTCACGCCGATGGTATCAAGCGCGATGTTTTCACCCGGACCATCTCCATAGACGGCGATCTGGATGAAACTCAGCTTAACCGCATGATCGAAATCGCCGGTAAATGCCCCGTCCACCGTACATTGGAGGCCGGTTCGGACGTTATCACCAAGGCCGGAAATTAGCCCTTCAGTAACCAAATCCTGTTAGCTTTTCCCCTTAACGTCCAAATTGTGAGGGGGCCGTTATGGCGACTGTTCGAAATATTCTGGAAAATGCTCTAACCATTCGGATGCTGGATGAAACCCGGTTTCTGGAGCTCAGGCGGCAGGTCTTCGATGATGGCCAAATCACCATCGACGAAGCCGATCTCATTTTTCAAATCGACACGCAGATTGATAATCTGCCGGAGGGCTGGAACGAGTTTTTCGTCGGCGCTCTGACCGATTTTTTAATCCGCCAGACATTGCCGGTCGGCTATGTGGATCCCATCCATGCCACCTGGCTCATGGAGCGCATCGAAAATGATGACAAATTATCAGCCGAAACAGAACTTGAGCTTCTGCTCAATGTCCTGCGCCTGGCAAAGGATGTTCCTGAAAATCTGGAGCTCTACGCTCTGGGGAAGGTCAAACAGCGTATCGTCGGACGGGCCGTCAAGGAAGACTTCCGCGTCACGGCACAAGACGTCTCGGAACTGAAAAAGGTCATGTATGCCTGCGGCGGCAATGGCGGATTTTCCATCAGCGCAGTCGAAGCCCGGTTTCTGTTTGATCTGGACGAGCTCAGCCAGACGGCCGAGAATGATCCCGCCTGGCAAAAACTGTTTGTCGGGGCCATCGCCAATCACCTCATGACGATTAGCGCACCAGCGCCGACGTCCCGGGAAGATGCACGGAGATCCGATGAATTTCTCATGTCATCGGAAACAATATCCTGGAATCTGGGCCGCTCCTTTCGAGCCTGGAATGCCCAGCGCGAAGCGGGCGATACCGGCAATATGCGGTCGCAATTTCTAAACGACGATCTTATCCGGGCCGCCGAAGCTATCGACGCCGTCGAATCCGCCTGGCTTGTCGAGCAGATCAACCGCGACGGAACCATTAGCCCGAACGAACGGGCCCTTCTTAGATTTATCAAAGATGAGTGTCCTGAAATTCACGCTAATCTGGAACCGCTGCTGCGCTACGCCGCATAGAGAATTTATCCATAGGGAATTAAACAGCGGCCCTGACGGGCCGTTTTTTTTGGCCGAATATTGGATGATGCGTGTTTAATTTATTTCTCAACCCTCTGGGAGAATTGCGGCGGCAGGATTTTTTAATCGCCTTTGCAGCCTTCACCATTTTCTTATTGGGTATAAACATGCTCACGCGAAAAATCGGCATAGAAACCATGACCAGTTTTTGGATTTACACGGCCGCTTTCCCGCTCTTTATCTATTCCCTTTATCAGGTTTGCAAAAAACGCCTCCGCCATATGGGCCATACGGCCCGGCCGTTTTGGATTTTCCTGTTCCTGATGTTTTTTCTCATGGTTGCCTCATTTATTTATTTCGGGGCCGGCGAACATTTGACTGAAATTTGGGAATATCAGGAACAAGTCAAACGCGGCGAGCTGACAGAAGAAAAGATGGTCGACCTCATCAAGGCCAGAGAAAAAACCTATGCGGCAAAACTGGCTGAAAATCTCAGATCCATTGAAATCATCTTGACCATACCCGCCATTTTATTCGCGGCCTGGCTGGCTTTGACACCCGGAACGTCAAATCAGGCTTGATTTTTTCGCCGTAACTGCCCATCAAATGTCATGTTTCAATTACTGTTCTCACCCGATGGCAGAATTTTCCCGGAAGAATTTCGTAAAGGTGCGATCGTCCTCCTGGCCTTTAATTTTGTTTTATGGCTAACCTGGTATACCAGCCTCGGTCTGGCTCTGCTGGCGAGTATAGTGGCCCTTGCCAGTATCTATTGTTGGGCGTGTCTGTTTATTAAACGTCTGCACGATGGGGGTAAAACCGGACTGCTGTTTATCCCGATTTTAATTGGGTTTATTATAGCTGCGTACCTTATTGTGCCAACTTTGGTCGCGCTCATCCTTCCTGAAAATGAGCAGGCCTTGACCAAAGCCCTGGAACTCAAAGAGCTGCAAGAGTCCTTAGGCAGCGGCGCCAATGCCGACCCGGAAGACGTCCGTGAATTTTTTGGCCTAATGTTTGAAGTCTATCAGGCCGCAGCTTTACGTATGGCCATTATTTTCTTCTTTGCTGGTGCGCTGACGGCTTTTCTTTTTAACCGGAAGCTCAAATCAGACCCGGAGCCCAATCGCTGGGGCTAGCGGGTCGGGCCAAATATTCTTTCGAAGTTCCGGCGCAGTTTATCGTCCAGCTGCGCCATTTTTATATCCTTGCCCAGGGCGTGCAGACTGGTCACGCCGTGCTCGGCAATGCCGCAGGGCACGATCCCGCCAAAATGGGAAAGATCCGGCTCAACATTGATGGAGATGCCGTGAAAGCTGACCCATTTTTTAAGGCGAATTCCAATGGCGGCAATTTTTTCTTCCCGGCCATCCGGATGAGCGACCCAAACCCCGACCCGGCCGCAGCGGCGTTCCGCCGTCACATCGAATTCGGCGAGAGTTTCAATAATCCACTGCTCAAGGCCGCGCACAAAGGCCGACACGTCCCGGCCTCTTTGGCGCAAATCCATCATCACATAGGCCACACGCTGGCCCGGACCGTGATAGGTATATTCACCGCCCCGGCCCGCTTGGAAGACATCAAACCGGTCCGGGTCGACCAGATCCGCTTCTTTGGCGCTCGTGCCGGCCGTGTAGAGCGGCGGATGCTCTAAAAGCCAGATGAGCTCTCCGGCTGCGCCGGCGGCTATGGCTTTGGCCCGCGCCTCCATTTCGGCGACGGCCCTGGGATAAGGCACAAGGCTTTCGCTCACCCGCCACTGGGCCGGGCCGTCAAACATTATGGACTTCGCTTTGCTCATTTATTTACTGGGCTCATAGGGATTATCTGGGCCGGGCGCGACATATTTTCAAGTCATATTGATTGTTTGAAATTCCGTCCTAGATTAGAATCCAACCGGAGAGACGACTATGCCCATACGGCCCCCTCGAAATCTGACCTCCCTGCCCGGCCTCGGCCAGACCGGTGCCTCTATTCTGGAACATGAAATGCTGGCCGAACAGGCCGCCGGGCTCGGACATGCCGAACACTTGTTTCTGAAAGCCCGCAAACAGCTGGAGCAAATAAAGCCCGGCGCCAATGATACGGAAGACACCTACCAATCCGTGGCGGACGCGCTTTACGCTTATATTGTCCAGCGGGAAGTCTGCGGTCTGCGCAGCCATGACGATATATATGAATTCTACGACATTCCTCCGCAAGTACGCGCCCGGGTCGGCGCCATCAAACGGACTTAAAAAAGCGCTTCACAAATTAGGGGCGGCTTGCTAAAGGCCCCTTCCTCAATGTGCGGCCGTGGCGGAATTGGTAGACGCGCAGCGTTGAGGTCGCTGTGGGGTAAAACCCGTGGAAGTTCGAGTCTTCTCGGCCGCACCATTTCCCAAATTAGCAGACGGCATCCCGTCTCTAAGCCGTTGAAACATTTAGGTTTATTATTTCCTCAAGAAATTGACTCCGAGCCAAGTGAGTACAAAAGTGAGTACATTTTTCGAGTACAAATCGATTGATGCTCTCACCGATTTGTGAGGAAACAGCTATGCATGGCCGACATTTGAAGAAACGCGGGCAATGGTGGCATTATTACCGTAACAGGCCAAAACGATATAGGGACGTGGAACCGCGTTCCGTCGTTACGTTTGCCCTAAAGACGAATTGTATATCTGAAGCGAAGCTAAAGGCTGCTCAGATATCTCGTGATCTGGAACAAAAATGGGAAATCGCTCTCGTTAGAGGCGTTTCATTATCCAGTCTAAATGAAACAGAAAAGTTCCTAGCCGCTATTGAAACAAACAAGGAGAATGGCTTCCTTCCGGTTCGGAGTACGGAAATGCAGGATGATGACCTGCTTAATCGTCTTAGATTTCTACTAAACGGAAATATCCCGAATATGGAAAGCAAGGCGGTGCTCGGAATGATCCGCCAGCCCCAGCTATCAATGATGGAGGCTTTTGAACGGTTTTGGGGACATATTGAAGATGAGTGGGTCGGACTCAGCCCAGATCAGAAGCGGTGCAAACGAAATGTGTATCTAAAATCCATACGGCATTTCGAAGAAGCTGTCGGGGACGTAAAGCTGTATGAAATTACCCGTCCCCAAGCACTCGAATTTCGGTCATGGTGGATGAACCACAAAAAAGAAAATGGTCTAAAAGCTTGCACGGCTAACCGCGAAATTGACTCCGTTCGTCGGCTTATCCGTGTCAATCACGATATTGATGGATATGAGGGTAAAAACCCGTTTGATCGAGTTCGCCTCAAAAGGGAAGTTAAAACCCGGCGATCACCAATATCCAGTGAACTGATCAAAAATAACATATTAGCCGATGGCAAACTGGATGGCCTGCATAGTGATTTCCAGCGTGAACATTAAATGTCACCATAACTATCCCCGGGCACGATTAAACGCATGTTCGTCGCTTAAAAGCGATGTGCCCCTAGCTTTGTAGACACCTTGTTTGGTAAAACTGGAAGCAAGGAGAG
>CAYQNQ010000146.1:0-6260 GCA_964418815.1 uncultured Hellea sp. | reverse complement strand
ACGCAGTCCGCGTCCATATCCACACAAACAACCCGGCGCTGATTGGCGTCGTCATTGGCCAGCACAAAGGGATAGCGGCGCGCGAAAGCGGGCATATAGTGATCCTGCTCAAACAGGCCCTCATTCACAAAGAGGTTTTCGCTCGGTCGAATGCCCATAATGGCAATCGGCGTTTTCTCGTCTCCGGCAAAGACAACCGGATATGAGGTTGCGGCGGCGCCAAACTCTTGGGCGGTGAGCGGAACGAAATGCTGCTTCGCCATAAAATCGAAAGGCTTGTCCACCTGTTTGACGCCGAATTTGCCGTGGTTTTCTTTATTCAGCGGCTGGGGGTTGCTATAAAACATGACATTGCCTGCCACCTGCGCACCGGTTTCTTTTTTAGCCATTTTAGCCTCTTTTTGATCTATTCATGAAAATTTGAGGCCCTTTAGCGAAAAACCCGCCGCGCTTCAATGAAAGAATCACTTCGTTTGTAACAGGTTGAACAGATTGAATTTAACGCTATGTTATAGCAAAAGAGGGACCGCTCATGGGACATGACCACGACCACAATCACGCCCAAAATCACTCCGGGGCCAGCAAAGACGAGCGCATGGAAAATGCGCGCAATGTCTGCCAAACCAATGGCGAGCGTTTCACGCCCCTGCGCGAACATATTTTCGGACTATTAATCGATTCTAATGGCCCCATCAAAGCCTATGACTTGCTGGATCTTCTCCGCCCCGAGCACGGATCGCCCAAGCCGCCAACCGTTTACCGGGCGCTGGACTTTTTTACCCGGCTCGGACTGGTCCACCGCGTCGAAGCCCTGAACGCTTATATCACCTGCGATCATATGCATGACGGACATTCCGCCGAGTTTTTCATCTGCGAGTCTTGCGACAGAGTGCAGGAACGCCACGCCCATGATCATTCCGATTGTATTCCAAAAGGTTTTGTCATCAAACACTCCGTGATCGAGCATTACGGCCAATGTATCGACTGCGTTGCAGCCTAAATTGAATCCATTCCTTGAAACCTGGCGCGGCGAAGCGAACTCTTGGGAGTGCGACGAGCTTGGCCATCTGAACATGAAACATTACATGGCCAAGGCCGAACAGGCCCGCCAGATGTTCATCATGCACCTGGGCCTGTCGCACGCTTTTCGAAAAGGCGCCGATAGCTCTGTTCGGGTTCGGGAGTTTCATATCCGCTTTATTCACGAAGCTCTGCCCGGAGCCGGCCTTCGGATTGAAACGGCCATGACCGGGATCACCGAAGACGATATGAGCCTTATCCATGTTATGTATCACATGGACGGACGGCCTGCGGCAACGATCCATGAAACCCTCGAACATATTTACCTGCGAACAGAAAGAAGTTTTCGTTGGCCGGGACGGGTTCACGACGCGGCCAAGGACTATACGGTTCCGCTGCCCGATCTGGCACAGCCTAAAGGGCTTTCGACCAACGCCGAAATGAACGGCGCCAATTTGGAAACTCTGCAAAAATGGGGATGCAAGATTATTGGACGCGGCGTATTTACCGAGCCCGAGACCGGCATTTTTGACCGCGTATCCGCCCAGAGCTTTATCGGCCGACTGTCTGATAGTGTTATTGGTTTCACCGAGGCCTGGCCTTCTATGGAAGAGGAAGACTGGCGCGAGACCGGCATCATTGGGGTCATGCTGGAGACCCGCTACCGGTTTCATACTTACGCCGAAGCCGGGCTGCCCTATGTAATATTTTCAGGCCTTGCCGGTGTTTCTGACAAGGTGCGCCAGCTCATCCATCATTTCGTCAATCCCTATACAGGCCGGCCTTATATGTCGGTGATTGCGGTCAATGGCCTCATTGATGTGAATAAGCGTAAAATGGCCTATCCGTCTGCCAAGAACCGCAAGATATTGGAAAAGCGGGTTATCCCTGAGCTACGCGCTTGATAAGCGCAGAAAGCACACCCGCCGCATAATCCGGCTTCTGCAGCGGAAACATGTGGGAAAATTCCGGGTTAAAATGGATATTGTCCGACCCGATAACTTTGCCGAGCTTGGCGCGAGTGGCTTTTGAGCTGACCGCAAACTTACCTGCATAATGAGCCTCGGAATGCTCCGGTAGATCAACGGCGGCCTTGTATAGATTATGACTCTGTCCGCAATAGATAGCCTGTTCCCATTTCGGTTCGCAGGCCAGTCTTACGCCTACGCCATCTGGCAGAAGTCCGCCTTCCAGATAATCTCGCAGACCTTCATCGGATATACCTTTGAAGGCTCCGCGCCCTTTATAGCGCTCAAAGGCAGACTCAAGACTGTCAAACTGACGTCGGCGCTGCCCGGCTTTGCGCATGAGCGAAACACGCTTTTTCATATAAGCGCGGACAGGTTTAAACCTAGGCATTTGCCGGCCTAGCCAGGGCATGGAGACCGGGTCAAAACCCACATAGCCCGCCAGCCTGTCCCTCAGCTGCATAGACGCGAGAATAGCCCCGACAGCGCCAAAACTATGACCAGCGAGAACGATTTTTCCCGGCACGTATCGTCCGACAAATGTTGCGATGTCGTCCCCGAAAATATGAAAGCTGTCGAGACTCTCTATGTCGGTCGGCAACTTCGTAAAGCCATGCCCGCGCAAATCCAAAGCCACACTATGAACCGGGAGCTGCTCTAAAACACGCCGATAGCTGAGCCCGTTAAATCCATTGGCATGAGCAAACACCAAACGCACTGGCCCCTGCTCCGCATTGAAATGCAAAGCAGACATAGTGCCCCCGGGCATGGGATAGGATTTGCGCTCTACGCTCATAAGGCTTGAACCTATAGCGCGTGGACTTTTTCCGGATCGAGATCATCTTCAATGGCTTGGTCGAGAATGGCAAAGGCGGCTTTTTGCGAGCGTAATTTGGTCTGCATAAAGGCGGTTTCGTTATGCTGTTTGAACATGTTTCCGGCCATTTGCGCCGCCATGGGCAGCTGCTCTAGCGGCACGGTACGGTCAAAATATCCGGCCCGGACAGCCTCACGGGGATTAAAAATTTCGGCGTTAAAAACGCAGCGGTTAAAATAGTTATTGGCCAGACGGTTACGGGCCAGCTCAATGCCGAAATTATGCATGGTCATACCGATGAGGGTTTCGTTAAGTCCGACTTTGAAATCGCCTTCGGCGATCATAGCATAATCACAGGCTAGCGCCAGAAACGCGCCCATGGCAATTGTGTGTCCGGGCGCGACCATGATCACTGGGCGCGGGAAAGCCATGATGCGGCGGGCTAAAAGCGAGCCTTTATTGACAAGGCCCAGAGAACTTTTGGGACCATCGCCGATTTCTTTGAGGTCGAATCCGCCGGACATCATGCCCTCGCGGCCGGTCAAAATCACCACCGCTTTGTCAGCTTCTGCTTTATCGAAAGCGGCATTGAGTTCGGCGAGCATGCCGGTGCCCAGCGCATTGGCTTTGCCGTCGTCCATTTTGATGGTGGCGACGCCATCATTCAGTGTATAGATTACGCGGTCGGACATCATTCTCTCCCTTTAAATGAAAATGCCCGGGACAAATCCCGGGCCTATAACTTAAGCCTGCTTGGCCAGAATTTTCTTAATGGTGTCGTTTTTGAGATCATCGACCGTGGCCGCAATGCCCATATCATTAGCAATTTTGACCACATCTTTTTCCAGCATCTTAGTCAAAGCCGATTTTGAGAACGGACCTTTTTGAACGCCAAAGCGGCCATAGAAAGTTTCGTTTTTCTTGGCCATTTCGCGCAGAAGCGCCGGCACTTCGAAACGGTCACCATGAGCATCGCGGAGCTCATCAGCACGCTTAACGAAATTCGCCGCGCCAATGGTATCAATAAAGCTGACAGCGCCGCCAGTGAACGGGCCAAAACCCCAGCCAAAAATAGAGCCCAGATCAGCTTCGCGCGGATCGTGGATAACCTCTTCGTCAAAGCAGCGAGCTGCTTCGATGGCCTGCGTATACATGATGCGTTCGCCCACCTCTTTGGCCGTCGGTTGGTCTGCCTTGAGGCCGTTAACAGCGAACTGGTCCAGATCTTCCCAGAGATGCTTTTCCTTGCCGTTATAGACATAGAAACCTTTGCCGTTTTTGCGGCCAAAGCGCTCATATTTTTCAACCATTGCTGTGATGATCGGATCACCGGCAGACGGCACATAGTTATTGCCCAGATCTTTCTTGGTCTGCTTCATAACCTTATAGCCCAGATCAATAGCGACCTCGTCCTGCAAAGATAACGGCCCAACCGGCATTCCGGCCATTTTCGCAGCGTTCTCTATCAGAGCCGGCTTCACGCCTTCCGACAAGAGGTTATAGCCTTCTTGAATATATCTCATAACGCAGCGATTGGCGTAGAAGCCGCGGCAGTCTTCGACCACGATCGGGACTTTGCGAATGCGGGTAACAAAATCGATGGCCCGGGAAACGGCATAATCAGAGGTCTTTTCGCCTTTGATAATTTCAACCAGCATCATTTTATGCACGGGACTAAAAAAGTGAATGCCGATGAAATTATCCGGACGTTTGGAGGCCTTGGCCAGATCCGTAATCGGAATAGTGGACGTATTGGAACCAAAGACGGCTTTGTCGCCGATAACGTCTTCAGCCATTTTAGTAATTTTGGCTTTCAAATCACTGTCTTCGAACACGGCTTCGACGATAAGGTCGACATCTTTAAGCTTGGCGTAATCCGTCGTCGCATCAATGCGCGCCGCAATAGCGTCCGCTTTTTCCTGAGTGGTCTTGCCGCGCTTCACGCGTTTGGACTGCTCATCGATGGTCATCTGCTTGCCTTTGTCAGCACCTTCCTGGTCGCGGTCAATGAGAACCACTTCAATGCCCGCCATGGCAGAGACATAAGCAATGCCTGCGCCCATAAAGCCTGCGCCGATAACGCCCACTTTGTTGATCTCGCCTTTTTGCTGACCGGCCGGACGACCTTCGCCTTTTTCCAGGGCCTGTTTGGACACAAATAAAGAGCGGATCATATTGCCGCTTTCAGGGCGCAGAAACAGATCGGCAAAATATCGGCTTTCAATCCGAAGCGCCGCGTCCATTGGGACGAGCGAGCCTTCGTAGACGGCTTTGAGGATATTCCCCATGGCCGGATAATTGCCGTAGGTTTCCTTGCGGATCATGGCATTGGCGCCGGCGAACATCTGGAAGCCTTGCGGCGTATAAGGGGCGCCGCCCGGGAATTTAAAGCGGTCTGCATCCCAGGGCTGTTTCGCTTTTGGATTATCTTTGACCCATTGTTTCGCTGTTTCGACGAGTTCCGCCTGAGGCGCTGTGCCTTGAAGGATACCAAGGCCCTGCGCTTCGGCCGCTGTCAGCTGTTTGCCTTGCATCAAAATTGGAGCTGCGCCCATCAGACCGACAAGGCGCGGAAGTCTTTGCGTGCCGCCTGCACCCGGTAAAAGCCCAACAAGCGCTTCGGGAAGACCGAGCTTCAGCTTTGGATTATCACTCGCTGCAAAACGTCCATGACAGGCGAGAATTATTTCAAACCCACCGCCCAGCGCAAGACCATTGCAGGCCGCCGCAATTGGCTTGCCGCAAGTTTCCATGGTCCGGAAAGTTTTGTTGAGCTTGTAGACATTGTCAAAAAGCTGCTTCTTAGCCGCTTCAGGATCTGTCTTTAGCGTAGCTCGCAATTCTGCGGTTTGCGCGCCCATTTCATCCAGATCCGCACCGGCGCAAAATGCCGCCTTACCCGATGTAATGACCGCGCCTTTAATGCTCTCATCATTAGTGATTTTGTCGATGATTTCAGAGAACTCCGCCATGACAGCATTGGACAAGACGTTCATGCTGCGGCCGGGGCTGTCAAAAGTGATCAGCAGAATGCCGTCCGCATCCTGATCAAGTGTAAAGTGTTCCATTTTTTTGTCTCCTATAATCGGACTATTTCGCGTTCAATATAGTCCAGAGTTTCGTCTTCATGGTCGTAGACATCTTCGTTTTCCACTCGGATGACCTTCCAACCTAATTCATTCATAAATTCCGTTCGCTTAGCATCATGGGCGCGTTCCGCCTCCGAGCTATGAGTCCAACCATCCACTTCAAGAACGAGCTTTTCTTCAACACAGGCAAAGTCTGCAATGTAAGGCCCGATGGGGTGTTGGCGTCGAAATTTATAACCTCCTAATTGTTGCCGCCTCAGTCGTGTCCAAAGGATAACTTCGGCTTTTGTCATTTCCCGGCGAAGTCGTCTGGCCCGTTTTTGGCTGACTTTTTCGCCTTCTCTCACTTAAGCAATCCCCCCATCG
>CAYQNQ010000145.1:0-6285 GCA_964418815.1 uncultured Hellea sp. | reverse complement strand
TTTACAAGATAAACTTGGACAGGTCCTGATCGGCGGCCAGTCGGCCCACATGTTCCTGAACATATTTTTTGTCGATTTTCAGTGCTTCGCCGCCTTTGTCTGTGGCTTTGAAACTGATGTCGTCGAGCAGGCGTTCCATGACCGTATGCAGGCGCCGCGCGCCGATGTTTTCGATGGACGCGTTTACCTCGGCGGAAATTTTGGCGATTTCGGCAATGCCGCCCTTGGTAAATTCCAGCGTCACCTCTTCCGTGGCCATAAGCGCTTTATATTGCTTGATCAGGCTGGCTTCCGGCTCTGTCAGGATGCGGACGAAATCCTCTTCGGTCAGAGCGCGCAGCTCCACACGGATGGGCAGGCGTCCCTGAAGTTCCGGCAGCATGTCCGACGGCTTGGCCACATGAAACGCGCCGGAAGCGATAAACAGGATATGATCGGTTTTGACGGGGCCGTATTTGGTCGAGACGGTGGTCCCCTCGATCAGGGGCAGCAGATCGCGCTGCACGCCTTCGCGCGAAACATCGGCCCCGCGGGCATCGGAGCGCGCCGAGATTTTGTCAATCTCGTCCAAAAAGACGATGCCGTCATTTTCCGCCCGGTCAATGGCTTCGCGGGTAATGCTTTCATCATCGATGAGCTTGTCGGCTTCTTCCTTGAGGAGCGGGCCATGGGCTTCGCCGATTTTCATTTTGACCTTTTTCGTCCGGCCCATGCCTTTGAACATTGAGCCCAGATCCAGCATGCCCATAGAGCCGCCCGGCTGACCGGGAATTTCAAGGCCTTGAAACGGGGAGGCGGTATCGGTCAGCTCCAGCTCGACTTCCGTGTCGTCCAGATCGCCGGCAATGAGCTGTTTGCGAAATTTCTCCCGCGTGGCTTCGCCGGAATTTGTGCCGACGAGGGCGTCCAAAATGCGCTTTTCCGCTTCAAGCTCTGCCTGCGCCCGCACCTGATCCCGCCGCATGTCCCGCAGCATGGAAATGGCGGCTTCGATGAGGTCCCGGATAATCTGTTCAACATCGCGGCCCACATAGCCCACTTCTGTGAACTTTGTGGCTTCCACTTTGATAAAGGGGGCCTGGGCCAGCTTGGCGAGCCGGCGGGAAATTTCGGTTTTTCCGACGCCGGTGGGGCCGATCATCAAAATATTCTTTGGGGTGATTTCGCCGCGCAGCTCTTCCGGCACGCGTTTGCGCCGCCAGCGATTACGAAGGGCGATGGCGACGGCGCGCTTGGCGTCGCTCTGGGCAATGATATGCCGGTCCAGTTCGGAGACAATCTCGCGGGGGGAAAAATCAGTCATAGAGGTAAAGATAGTATAGGCAGGTATTAAATCAAGATCGTTAACTGTTCAGAGCAGGCTAATATCGCCGATTGGTCGCGTAGAGGGGGACGCGGCGAAAGTCTCGCCAATAAGGCCTTTCAAAGGCCCAGAGCTTGGCGGAGGTGGCCACGAATATGGCCCAGGTCAGATCGTTTTGCGCCAGAATGGTACTTTCCGACATGGAGAAGAAGAAAAACAAAACCATAAAAATTATGGCCCAGTAGGACTCCACGCCGCCGCGGCCCAGCCGGTTAATCGCCAGCAATAAAGAGATTATGTAATGGATCCCAAACAGGGCAACCACGACGATACCGCCGGCCAGCCAAATTTCAAACCAGCCATGGTGAGCGGTCGGGACGGACCATTCCAAAATAGCCCGGACCTTATAAGACGGGCCCAGATCTTCCTGCCAATAAGCCCCGTAACCATAGCCGAGCGTCCAGCGTTCTTTCACGCTCTCGACCAGCAGAGTCCAGATATCTGTCCGCCCGGTCAAGGTCGGGTCCTTGCCGATCAGGCCGAAAAGTTCTTCGGGAAAAGCCAGAATGGCTGTTGTAAAGGCGGCGATACCCATAACCGAAAAATACATAAGCGGGATCCGTAAAACTGGAAAGCGCCTGAAAATCCGGATCGCCAGAAACAGAACAATGGATAAAAGGGCAGCCAGAAGTGCCGTTTTGGATGTGGACATAACAACCAGGAACAAACAAAGCACGATGCCCGGAATCCAAAACCACCAACGGTCGGGCCGCATGGCAAAGGCGCACAAGGCCGCTGCAACGCCCATGGCCATTTTTGCGCCCATATAGTTTTTTTCTATCCACGGTCCGCGCCAGGCGCCGACATGGACTTCCTGCATAATGGCTTTGTCCGGCTGCACGACGACCATAGCCAGCGTTATGATTCCCAATAAAACAAACACAAACGCCACACGCTGTACCAGCTGCCCCCAGTCATAGCGGGCCGCAATCACAAACCCGAAAACCGTTCCCATCAATAAAGCGATGGATCTACGAAAGGTCAGGGCCTGTTCTACAGACCAGATATAGGACAGCCCCATCCACAGCACACAGATAATAATCAACGGCGTAAAAGCGACAGACCTTATAGTTTGGGGCAGGGATCTGAGTGATAAGATTAAGATCAGCGCATAGACAGGAAACCACATGTTTCGTGCGGCTGAATTATTGACCACTTCATCGGCGGCGACATGGGGGAAAACCATGCCGATAACGGCGCCCGAATAGAAGGCGAGAATGAAAAAAAACAAAATTGTCTCGATAGCGCGATATACCCGCGCCAGCGCCTCATAGCGCTGTCGGTCCAAGAGATGTTGTTCTGTGTAAGTGACCATTTGGCTTGCAAAATTAAATCGATTCGAACGGAGCCTTGGCTGCACTCATTAAGATAAAATTAACCATGTCCCTATTTGCGCGGGTTTTACACGATTACCCGTCGATCCAAAGGGCGCATCCGCGCAAGTCAGGTTGATTTCCCTTGAACCCGTGACCCCTTTTATTTAGAGGGGGGCAATTTGGTTTTTAACAGGTGATTCTGGGGTTTTTCATGGGTAAACGCACGGATATCAAAAGCATTCTGATAATAGGGGCGGGACCCATTATTATCGGTCAGGCCTGTGAATTTGACTATTCCGGAGTTCAGGCCTGCAAGGCCCTCAAAGACGAGGGATATAAGGTCATTCTGATCAATTCCAACCCGGCTACAATCATGACCGATCCGGGCATGGCTGACGCCACCTATGTGGAGCCCATTACGCCGGAAATGGTCGAAAAAGTTATCGCCAAGGAACGGCCTGATGCGCTGCTCCCGACCATGGGCGGGCAGACGGCGCTGAACACAGCGCTCAAGCTTGAGGAAATGGGCGTTCTGGAAAAATACGGCGTCGAGATGATCGGGGCCAAAGCCGATGTTATCGACAAAGCAGAAAACCGCGAGCGCTTCGCCGCCGCCATGACCAAGATCGGCCTGGAAAACCCGAAAGCCTCTATCATTACGGCGCCAAAGGGCGATATCGCCCAGGGCGTTGCCGATGCCATGAAGCTGCTCGAAGAGACGGGTCTGCCGGCTATTATCCGTCCGGCCTTTACGCTCGGCGGCACGGGCGGCGGCGTGGCTTATAACAAATTAGAGTTTGAAGAGATTGTACGCTCTGGCCTCTCAGCTTCGCCGACGAACCAAGTTCTCGTTGATGAAAGCCTGCTAGGCTGGAAAGAATATGAGATGGAAGTGGTTCGCGACAAAGCGGATAACTGTATCATCATCTGCGCCATTGAAAACGTTGATCCAATGGGGGTGCACACCGGCGACTCTATCACGGTTGCCCCGGCGCTGACCCTGACCGATAAAGAATATCAGCGCATGCGCGATGCCTCGATTGCCGTGCTGCGCGAAATCGGTGTGGAGACGGGCGGCTCAAATGTACAGTTCGGGATCAACCCCGAAGATGGCCGTATGGTTGTGATTGAAATGAACCCGCGCGTCTCGCGATCTTCTGCGCTGGCCTCCAAAGCCACAGGTTTTCCAATCGCTAAAATCGCTGCAAAGCTCGCCGTCGGCTATACGCTGGATGAGCTCGATAATGATATCACCGGCGCGACTCCGGCCAGCTTTGAACCGACCATTGATTATGTGGTCACGAAAATCCCGCGCTTTGCCTTCGAGAAATTCCCCGGCAGCGAGGCGACACTGACAACTTCCATGAAGTCTGTTGGCGAAGCCATGGCCATTGGCCGGACCTTTAACGAGAGCTTCCAGAAAGCATTGCGCTCGCTCGAGACGGGCCTGACGGGCATGAACGAGATAGAGATCGAGGCCGAGGACGGCAATCTGGACAAGGCCATAAAATCAAGACTGTCCATACAAGCACCGGACCGCATGCTGGTTGTGGCTCAGGCCTTCCGCCACGGCCTTTCGGTGGAAAAAGTCAATCAATACACCTCCATCGACCCGTGGTTTTTGCGTCAGTTCGAAGCCTTGATGAAAGCCGAGGCCCACATTAAAGAGACGGGTCTCCCAAAAACCGCTGCCGAGTGGCGCGCCATTAAATCCGAAGGCTTTAGCGATGCCCGGCTGGGCGAGCTCACCGGCCATACAGAGCGCGATGTCCGCGCCGCCCGCCGTAAGGCCGGGGTTCGGCCCGTCTTTAAGCGGGTGGATACCTGCGCCGCCGAGTTCGCGGCCAAGACGCCTTATATGTATTCCACTTATGAGTTGCCGAGCTTTGGTGGCGAGGTTGAGTGCGAAGCCCGCGTCTCTGATCGTGACAAGGTGATCATTCTGGGCGGCGGCCCCAATAGAATAGGCCAGGGGATCGAATTTGATTATTGCTGTTGCCACGCCGCTTTTGCCATGGCGGATCTGGATATTGAGAGCATAATGGTCAACTGCAATCCGGAGACGGTCTCCACTGATTATGATACGTCAGACCGGCTATATTTTGAGCCGCTGACCGAAGAAGATGTGCTCGAGCTGATCGAGACGGAAAAGCGCTCGGGCAATCTGAAAGGGGTGATCGTGCAGTTTGGCGGTCAGACCCCGCTTAAGCTCTCCGAGGCGCTCGAAGGCAATGGTATTCCGCTGCTCGGCACGCCGCGCGACGCCATCGACCGCGCCGAAGACCGGGAGCGCTTTAAGGCGCTGGTCGAGAAGCTGGATCTGAAACAGCCCAATAATGACATTGCTAAAAATGCGCGGCAGGCCGAAGAAGCGGCCGAGAAAGTCGGCTATCCGGTTGTCCTCAGGCCGTCCAATGTTCTGGGCGGACGCGGCATGGAAATTGTCGCCAATACGGAGGAGCTGAGGCGCTACGTGAAAGAGGCCGTGAAAGTTTCCGGTAAATCGCCGCTTTTAATTGATCAATATTTGCGCGACGCCATCGAAGTGGATGTGGACGCCATTTGTGACGGCGAGGATGTTTATGTCTGCGGCGTCATGGAACATATCGAAGAGGCCGGCGTGCATTCGGGTGATAGTGCCTGCTCTCTGCCGCCCTATTCCCTGCCGGATGAAATCGTTCAAACCATGAAGACCCAAGCCGCGGCTTTGGCATTAGAACTCGGCGTGGTTGGGCTCATGAATATTCAGTTCGCGGTTAAAGACGACATGGTCTACCTTATCGAGGTCAATCCGCGCGCCTCGCGCACAGTACCTTTTGTGGCCAAGGCGGTGGGTCTTCCTGTGGCCAATATCGCCGCCAAAGTCATGGCCGGTCACAAGCTTTCGGAATTTGATCTGACCACGCTGGATAAAGGCCAGATTGCCGTCAAAGAAGCGGTGTTCCCCTTTGCCCGCTTTCCTGGTGTGGATACAGTGCTGGGCCCGGAAATGCGCTCCACCGGCGAAGTTATGGGACTGGCCGATAATTTCGGCATGGCCTTTGCCAAAAGCCAGCTTGGCGGCGGCGTGACCCTGCCAAGTTCAGGCAAGGCGTTTATCTCCGTGCGCGATCATCACAAGCCCATGATGGCAGAGCTGGCGAAAGAGCTCATCGCGCTTGGTTTTTCAATCGTGGCAACCGGCGGCACCTGCAAGTTCTTGCGCGAACAGGGTCTTGAGATCGAATATGTGCGAAAGGTTCATGAAGGCCGCCCGCATATTGTCGATCAGATGAAAAACGAGGAAATTGTGCTGGTGTTTAACACCACCTCCGGCAAGCAATCGTTAAAAGACAGTTTTTCGCTTCGCCGCACAGCTCTGACCCAGCGCGTTCCCTATTTTACCACGGCCGCGGCCGCGAGGGCCTGCGTCGAGGCTATTAAATCTCTGGCGGAAAAAGATTATGAAGTGCAGAGCCTGCAGGCGCTGGCGGGGTAAAAGGCGCAAATAAAAAGGCGCAAATAAAAAAAGGCGGGAAATCCCGCCTTTGTTTGTCTTAAATCTGATTTATTTAACTAAAGTCGAAGAAGCAGAGCTTGTTTCCGTCCGGGTCTTTGACATAGGCG
>CAYQNQ010000144.1:0-6316 GCA_964418815.1 uncultured Hellea sp. | reverse complement strand
CGGGGGTCGAGCTCTCATACGGGAATTTTAACGAATATCGAGTTGAGGCTGTTGGTAATCTTACGGTCACCGAAAACTCCGCTTTGAGGGTTGCTGGATTTATTTCCGAACGAGATAGCTTCCTAGAAAACGTGACGCCATGTAGCGAGGATCTGGGTATCATAGGTGTTGCGTCCTGTGAGAGTGAAGGAATTGGTGTGGCCGAAGCGGCAGATGATCTGGGTCTCAGAGCCAGCTATCTGATTGAGCCAACCCAAGATTTACGCGTAACGTTGACAGGCGACTATATTGAACAAAAAGGCTCGGGATATACAGGCGTAAACTTTGCTAACCCACTGGGTAACGGAATTAATCCCGATGATATTGATGATCCCAGGCGCGTGTTTGGCCGGGCGTTTACACCTGAAGAAGATACGGAGCATTGGGGTATTAAAGGCCATGTGGAATATGATTTTGGCCCCGTAAAGGCGGAATATATCGGTTCTTATCGTGACCTGGTTTACCAATATGATTTCGTTACGCCGGCTTCGCCGGATTATGAAGGAGCTCTGGATAATCTTGGCCCATTTGACCGGACTTTTGATAATTTCTCCAGAGTGAACTTTATCACAGATTCCGAATCGCAGGTCCATGAATTGCGTTTGTTAGGCGACTTAGGGGGCAAACTGGATTGGACTTTGGGCGGATTTTATTTTCTCGAAGATCAGCGAACCTTTTTGGGTACAACGGGAGACAGAAATCCCTTCTTTTACGGTGTCGAGTTTAATCAGTTTACGGATACGGAAAGCCTGTCATTTTACGGTGACGCCACATTTAATGTTTCAGAAAATTTCCGAATTACCGGTGGTTTGAGATATACAGATGACCGCAAAGAGAGGTTTGGCGTTAATGCCCGCTTTGGACAAACATTTATTATCGGCGGAGACGGTTTTGGATGTTGTTTTGCACCGGCGGTTGGCACTGAGGGTTTTGAGTTTGCAGGGTTTGATCGCACAATTTTTAATCCGGATACGGACGGAAATAATGAGATTTCGCCGCAAGAGCTTATCAATTTTTACTTTGACGGTGTAAATACTTTTGGACGTCGTGACGGTTTGGATGATATCTATGCTAACGGTGAAGTTGTTGATCCAATCCCATTTGGGGAACGTCCAATATGCCCGGACTTCCTGGTTGGATTTGACGGCACGTCTAATGGAAGTTGCTTTTCGCAAGATACGGCCAATCTTTTTGGACCGGATGTCTTTAACCCGCTTGTAGGACGCGTATCCTTTGCTGTTGCTGTTCCTGCCTTGTCGTCTATTGCACTTCAAAACGGGGCGATTGATAATAGCTTTACGGATGGCCGTATTCGCCTTGAGTATGATTTGGACGATGACCATCTTTTATACGGATTGATATCTACAGGGAACAAATCCGGTGGTTTCAATGATAATATTGAAGGCATAAGCGTTGATAGCGTAGAACTTAACCAGGCTGGCGGTGCGCCGGTGGATTTCTCTACAGACTCGTTAGCGCCGACATACGGACCAGAAACTCTGACCTTGTTTGAACTGGGTTCTAAAAACGAATTTTATATTGGCGAGAACCGAGCAAAGTTCAATCTTTCAGCTTTTTATTATGATTACGATGACTTGCAACTCACTTCATTGTTGTCTGTTGCGCAGATCGTAGATTTTCTAGGTGAGGCGCCTGAAGCCATTGCCGAAAATGCCGGAGGCAATATTGTCGCTTTTACGTTTAATGCCTCAAACGCTGAAATCTACGGCGCGCAGTTTGAAGCCGGTATAGACCTGCCTGGGGATTTAAGTTTGAACGGAACTTTACTTTGGCTTGCCGAAGCAAAAGTTGTCGAAAGTCAGGAAATTCAGGATTTTCGGTTCCAAGCTGATGTTGACGCTGAAAATGCCGTCAACCGCTCCATCGAAGGGAACCGGTTAATCAGAACCCCAGAATTTCAGTTCAATGGCTCCGTGTCCAAGGCGGTTCCCATAGAAAGCGGAACGATTGATGGTGTTTTATCCGTCGGATATCGCTCATCACAGCACATGACGATATTTAACGGTATTGATTTCAACCCCGACGACGACACATCATTGCGACTGGATGATACAGTAGATGGCTACTGGACTCTGGATGCCGGGCTTGGGTATTCACATGGCGATGAGGGCAAATGGCGCGTTGAAGCTTATGTGAGTAATCTTACCAACCGCGAAGAAGAGCAGGCTATAATAATCACTCAGTTTGATAACACCCGCTTCTTCTCGTCTCCGCGCAGATATGGTGTTAGGTTGCGAGCTAAATTCGACTAGATCAAATTTAGTTCTGAAATGTGAGAATTGTGTTGCTTCGAGTAATATTTTTATTGGCGTTGACTTTAGGGGCTTGCGCCGGTCAGTCAGGCCATGCAAGCGGCCCGGACGGCTGGTCGCTGGTCTGGTCAGATGAGTTTAGCGGCGACAAAATCGATTCTACAAAGTGGTCCCATGAAATTGATTGCTGGGGCGGCGGCAATGAAGAGCGGCAATGTTATACGGCTGAACCTGACAATTCATTTGTCGAAGACGGATATCTGTATATCAACGCTTTTATTGATCCGACAACAGGTCCGGCATTACCGCCCAAATTAGAAGATAACCTTCCCGAAGATGAAAAAGGGGCGACTGCCCGAAAACCATTTTCCTCAGCACGCCTCAATACCAAAGGCAAAGGTGAGTGGAAATATGGTCGTTTCGAAGTTCGTGCCCGCATGCCGGAAGGGCAGGGTATGTGGCCCGCAATCTGGATGCTGCCGGCAGACGAACATTATGGCGGCTGGGCTGCATCTGGTGAAATAGATATTGTCGAGGCGGTCAATTGGGGCACTAAGTGCAAAAAATGTGATGACAAAATCGAAAACCGAATATTTGGGACGATTCATTATGGGGCCGAATGGCCCAAAAACAAGTATAAGGGTGAAGAAACGCCGGTCGCGGGTCAATCAGGCGCCTTCCATGTCTATTCGGTTGAATGGAAAGAAGGAGAAATTAACTGGTTCGTCGATGGCCGAAAGTTTTCAACTTTAACGCCCGATGATTGGCAGACCAAATCCTTGCTGGGAAAAAATGACAATTCCGCTGCCCCTTTTGATCAGCCCTTTTTCCTGGTCATGAATTTGGCGATTGGCGGGCACCTTTCCGAAAGCCGGAATGAGGGCGGCGTAACGCTTGAGGGATATCCAAAATCAATGGTTGTTGATTGGGTGCGTGTTTACCAGCGCGATGAAAAAACGGAATAAGATCTATTGTCTAGTAAATCCAACGACAAAATTCCTTTTGAGCATATGTTGGCCTATGGATCTGGCGCGTTTGTCAATAACTTATTGGCAGGCTCGCTTGGCGCTATGATGGCTATTCTTAATTTAGGTTTGGGAATGAACCCAGCCCTGGTTGGGTTACTCGGTTCGATCCCTAGGTTTTTTGACGCTTTCACTGACCCATTGGTGGGCTATGCGTCTGATAATACAAAGAGTCGGTGGGGTCGGCGACGACCTTTTATTTTTTTAGGGGCCATCCTGGTTGGGCTTTGTTATATTTTTCTGTGGCAATTGCCGGATGGTCAGACTGAAAGTTTCTATTTCTGGTATTTTTTGGTCGGTTCGCTGTTTTTCTTCTTAGCTTACACCATTTTCGCCACGCCCTGGGTAGCTTTGGGGTATGAGCTGACCCCCGATTATAATGAGCGCACAAAATTGATGGGAACCCAGAACTTTATTGGTCAATTGGCGTATTTCATTCCGCCTTGGCTGTTATTGCTTGCTCAGAATGAGTATTTTTTTACGGACATGGTAGACGGCGCGCGGGGGCTAGCGATTGGAATAGGCGTGATCGTGATTGCCTTTGGTATTATACCCGCTATCATTTTAAAAGAGCGAACATATTCAAATTTCGAAGATGTCGACAGATCTAGGTTTAAAAGTAATGAGCATGTAAGCGCGATAAAGCGTAATGTTAAAAACTTCTTTTCCGGGTTTGCTCAAACTCTTACGTTCTCGCCTTTTCTAAAGCTTTGTCTGGCAACTTTTCTGGTATTCAACGGTTTTATACTGATCTCGGCTTTTCAGACCTATGTTGCCATCTATTACCTGTTTGATGGAGATAAAGTCGCGGGCGCTGTTTATATGGGCTATATTGGAACCATAACTACTGCCGCCACTTTTCTGGTTATTATCTTTGTAACCTGGCTCGCGACTAAGGTCGGAAAAATCAACGCTTTTGTAATTTCAACGGGAATTTCCGTGTTTGGATATTTACTCAAGTGGCCTTGTTACAATCCGGAAATGCCTTTGCTCATTCTACTCCCGGCCCCATTTTTGGCATTTGGCCTGGGCGGTTTGTTTACACTCATGCCATCGATGATTGCTGATGTTGTCGACTTAGATGAATTAGAGACGGGCGAACGCCGTGAAGGCATGTTTGGATCAATCTTCTGGTGGGTTGTCAAACTTGGTCTTACAGCTGCACTAGCTGGCGGCGGGTTTCTTTTGAATGCTACAGGATTTGACGTCGCTTTGGACGGTAATCAAAGCAATGATACGCTTTTCTTGTTGCGTGTTTTCGATGTTTTTGTGCCTGCTGCGGCATCAATAGTCGCGATTCTGGCTGTGGCTTCGTTCGGGATGACTGAGGAAAAAGCTAACGCTGTCAGAGCTGAATTAGAACGCCGCCGAGGCGTCGCAGAAATAACTTAAGTTTGTCAGATCATGGGTAAATTAAACATCGATAAGCCGGAACAACACAGTGTGACTCCTTTTTCCGAAGTAAAATTGGAAGAAAGAATCCAAAACCTAATTTCTAAGATGACGTTGGCTGAAAAAATAGGCCAACTTAATCTGGTGAACGGGGACTTTCCGGACGTTATTAATATCCTCAAACCAGAATTTGTAGCAGGCACTATAGGGTCAATTCTTAATCAAACCGACCCTGTAATCGTCAATGAAATGCAGAGACTGACCATTGAAGAAAGCCGTCTGGGTATCCCTTTATTGGTGGGCCGCGACGTTATTCATGGTTTTAGCACGGTTACGCCTATTCCGCTTGGACAGGCCGCCAGCTGGAATCCGGAATTAGTCGAGCATTGTGCTCGTCTGTCTGCAATTGAAGCCAGCCAGTGCGGTGTTAATTGGGCGTTTTCGCCTATGATTGATGTGTCTAGAGATGCGAGATGGGGCCGTATAGCCGAAAGCTTCGGGGAAGACCCTTATCTGAACTCGGTTATGGGCGTTGCAATGATAGAGGGTCTGCAAAGTGATGATTTATCTAATGACACATCGATAGCCGCATGCGCGAAACACTTTGTCGGTTACGGGGCTTCCGAAGGCGGCCGTGATTATAACACGACAAATATATCCGATTATGAACTGCACAATATTTATTTGCCGCCGTTTCGCGCGGCTGTTGATGCAGGTGTTGCTAGCCTGATGACTTCTTTTGGTGATTTGGACGGCATTCCGGCAACAGCAAATGATCATGTTCTTACAGACATTTTACGCAAAAATTGGAAGTTTGATGGCGTCACGGTCAGCGACTGGGATGCCATAGCTCAATTGATCACACATGGCATCTCTAAGAATCTAATGAATGCCTGTGAAGCTGCGATATTAGCAGGCGTGGATCTCGATATGGAAAGCCGCGCTTATGCACAGCACCTTGAGGGGCTTGTCGAGACGGGGCGGGTCAATACTAAGGTCATTGACGATCGTGTTGCTAATATATTGCGATTAAAATTTAGACTGGGATTATTTGAAAATCCCTATGTTAAGATTGATGCTGCTTCAAACAAAAATCGTTCTTTAGCTAAAAAGGCCGCCAAGGAATCTGCGCAACAGAGCCTTGTTCTCTTACAGAATACCAATCAATTGCTGCCCTTGTCAGCGGTGGATATTTCCCAGATTTCTCTTATTGGCCCAATGTCAAATGACGCGCGAGAGCAACTGGGCACCTGGGTTTTTGATGGTGATGCGTCTGAGACTGTTACAGTCCTGGCGGCGCTTGAAAATTTAGATGAGAATATAAAAATTCACCACGACCCGGCGATGAATTCGACACGTTCTAAAGATTTTGAGAACTTTAAGAGCATTTCCAAACACGCAAAAAATTCCGAAGCCATTATTGTTTGCCTCGGCGAAGAATCTATACTGTCGGGCGAGGCACATTGCCGGGCAAATATTGGTTTACCCGGCGCACAATTGGAATTGATCAAATCTTTACACAAAACAGGCCGCCCGATTGTCGCCGTGATAATGGCAGGACGACCTCTGACATTGAGTAATATTTTG
>CAYQNQ010000143.1:0-6318 GCA_964418815.1 uncultured Hellea sp. | reverse complement strand
CTGATCCGGCTTTTTATATTTCAGTCTCAATTCGCCTTTGCCGCCTTTGTCGCGCAGATCGACGATGAGGCCCAGGGCGTTTGTGAGCTGTTCTTCCACATAGCGTATATCGGCGTGTTTTTCTTTGCTGCTGCCCGGCTTTAAGGCCTGGAGCGGGTCGAGATCTGCCCCGCCCTGTTTATAGGACCGGGCCAGGTTTTCCACCTGCCGGACGGAGAGATCGCGGGTGATGATAAGTTCCGCCACTTTGGCCGGGTCGGGCATGGCGATGAGGGCTCTCGCGTGGCCCGTGGTGATTTTGCCTTCGGCCAGAAGTTGGCGCACGCTTTCGGGCAGGTTTAAGAGCCGCAGCATATTGGTGATATAGGGCCGGGATTTGCCCACGGCGCCGGCGACTTCGTCTTGCTGCAGGCCGAACTGGGTCAGCAGGGATTGATAGGCGCCCGCCTCCTCCATGGGGTTGAGGTCGGCGCGGTGGACGTTTTCGACGACGCCGATTTCCAGGGCCTCTCTGTCGGTGATTTCGCGGACGAAGACGGGAACGGCCTCCAGCCCGGCTTTGAGGGCGGCCTGCCAGCGGCGCTCCCCGGCGATGATCTGAAACGCAGGCGCGGCGTCTCCTTTTAATTGTTCCCGGGCGGAGTCGGGCAGGACGCGGACGAGGATGGGCTGCAGCACGCCTTTGGCGCGGATGCTGTCGGTCAGCTCTTCGAGGCGCTCTTTATCGAAATAGCGGCGGGGCTGATCCGGGTTGCGGGTGAGCTGATCTATGGCGACGAAATTGACGGCGTTTTTAGACGCTGTGGTTTCCGGGATTTCATCGGTTTTCGGCGCAGGTTTTTTAGCGGCGGGTTTTGTCTTTGAAGCGGGTTTCTTCGGGGCCTTTTTAGGGGTCTTTTTGGTGTTAGGGGTCTGGTCTTCTTTGGCGTCGCCGTCGATGATGGTGTCCATGCCCACATCGTCCATAAGGGCGGAGAGGCCCCGGCCTAAGCCTCTTTTCTTGCTCCTGGTATTTTTGGCGTCTGACATTGTCTATCCTGTGTTTTATATCTGTAATTAGGCGGCGCGGCGTCTGTGCCGGGAGAGGAGTTCATCGGCCAGAGCCATATAGGCTTTGGAGCCGACGCAGTCCGGGTCATATTGCATGACGGGCTGTCCGAAACTGGGGGCTTCGGCGACGCGGACATTGCGCGGAATGATGGTGTTAAATACGGCCCGGCCCAGATGTTTGCGCACGTCTTCGGCCACTTGCGCCGAGAGGCGGTTGCGCTTGTCGAACATGGTCAGCATGACGCCTTCTATGACCAGGCCGGGATTGATGGAGGATTTGGCCATCTCCACGGTCTTGAGCAATTGGGACAGACCTTCGAGGGCGTAGAACTCGCACTGCAAAGGGACCAGAGCGGAATTGGCGGCGGCCAGAGAGTTGACCGTGAGCAGGCCGAGGGCGGGCGGACAGTCGATGAGCACATAGTCGTAATCGGCGGCGGGCCCGGCCAGGGCGTTTTTCAGCCGCGCAGTGCGGCCGGGGCTCTGTCCGATTTCCAGCTCGGCGGCGGAGAGGTCTATGTGGGACGGGACGATGGAGAGGTTCTTGACCCGGGTCTCCTTGATGGCGTCGGCCAGATCCGTGCCGTCCGTGAGCACATTATATATAGAGACGCCGCGGAGCTTGCGCGAAATGGCCAGGCCCGTGGAGGCGTTGCCCTGAGGGTCCATGTCGACCAGCAGGACTTTACTGCCGCGCAGGGCCAGAGCGGCGGCCAGATTGATAGTGGTGGTGGTTTTGCCGACCCCGCCCTTTTGATTGACGATGGATATGATGCGCGCCATTGCGGCTCCTTTATGTATATGTCACGTGACTAAAGGCCTATTTGGTCTTTAAATGGGTGATCTGGAGGATTGCGCCCTCGGGATCGGTTTGGCTCACATGACTTGTCACGTCGAATTGAAAGGATTCGCGGGCTTTAGTCAACTCCTCGGCGGCCGATTGTCCTTTCAGGAGCAGGGCTTGTGTGGATGGTCCCCAGAACGGCGCGGCCCCGGAGAGGAGCCGGGGGAGCGGGGCGAAGGCGCGGGCGGAGATGATATCGTAAGGCCGGGGCTCCAGATCCTCCAGCCGGCCGGCCCAGACGGAGGCCGGGAGATCCAGCTCGCGGATGACGGTTTTAAGGAAATTGGCCTTTTTTCCGGCGGATTCCACCAAGGTTACGTGTTTTTGCGCCTGTTTAGAGGGGTTTTCGGGGTTTGGGCCCCCTGCCCGGCCGGCCTCATATTTGGCTCCGATGGCCAGGGCGATGCCGGGAAAGCCCGCCCCGCTGCCCAGATCGAGCACGGTTTTCGCCTCTGCCGGGACCAGTGGCCAGAGCTGCCAGCTATCCAGGGCATGGCGCTTCCAGAAATCAGTCTTTTCCTTTAGGGCGCCCCGCGAGACCAGGTTGATGCGGGCATTCCACTTCTCCAGCAGGGCCTGCCAGATCTCGAAGGCTTGTTTGATCTCGGGGGGAATTTCCGGAACTATATTTGACGGGGTGGGTTGTAAGTCATCCATCGCTCCCGTATAATGTAAGAAGGGCCGAAAAACAGATGTTTCACGTGAAACATGGCGTTTTTCACGTTTTTTCTTGATTTTGGGGTTTCTGTGGGGGGTTGCGATTCCCGTGACGTATGGGCGCGTTTACGGAAAATGGCGGTTTTTCCCGGATTTTGCAGTGTTTTGGGCGTTTTTAGAGGTTTTTGGGCTGAAATATTTTGGAGGTTGCACGTGTCACCTACCAAAAATCGACCCTCAAATTTGAGAAAACAGGTCTTCAATTTGGGAAATTAGCTCTCTTCGGGGGGGCGGGAAATGGGCTAGCTGGCTTTCTTGACGAAGGCCAGAAGGGCGGTGATAGCGCCGGGGGTGACGCCTTCAATGCGGGCGGCCTGGCCCAATGTGGCCGGGCGGACAGCTTTAAGCTTTTCCTTTACCTCATTGGAAATACCGCCAACTTTGTCATATTCCAGCGCTTGCGGCAGGCGCAGACCTTCATCCCGGCGAAAGGCTTCGATGTCCCGGGCCTGGCGCTCAATATAGCCGGCATAGAGCGCTTCGGTCTCCAAATGCTCCCGCGCATCGGCTTTGACAGGCGCGAGCTCCGGCCAGACCTTTGTCAGCGCCGCAAAATCAATATCCGGATAGGCCAGCAGATCCATGACCCCTCGCCTCACTCCGTCCTGATTGACTTTAAGCCCCTGTTTTTTCAGCACATTTGGCGTGGCCGCGAGCCCGTCCGCCAGCGCCCTCGCCGCTTTAAAGCGCGCCATTTTGTCTTTAAACCGCGCAGCCCGCCGGTCTGACACAGCCCCCAGCGCCTGCCCTAATGGCGTCAGCCGCTGATCCGCATTATCCGCCCGCAGCACCAGTCGATATTCCGCCCGGGAAGTAAACATGCGGTAAGGCTCGGTCACGCCCTTGGTGATGAGGTCATCAATGAGTACGCCGATATAAGCCTGGGAGCGGTCCAGAATAAACGGCTCGCGTTTCTGTACTGACAAGGCCGCATTCAGCCCCGCCATGAGTCCCTGCGCCGCCGCCTCCTCATAGCCGGTCGTGCCGTTAATCTGCCCCGCCAGATAAAGCCCGGAAATCCGCCGCGTCTCCAGGGTCGCCGTCAACTCCCGCGGGTCCACATAATCATATTCAATGGCATAGGCGTAGCGCTGTACCTGGCAATTCTCCAGACCCCGAATAGTCCGCAAAAACTGGTCCTGAATCTCTTCGGGCAGGGCGGTGGAGATGCCGTTGGGATAGACCGTATTGCCGTCCGGATTACCGGGCAGGCCCTCCGGCTCCAGGAAAATCTGATGGGCGGATCGATCGGCAAAGCGAACGACTTTATCTTCAATGGCCGGACAGTAGCGAGGCCCCCGGCCAGAGATACCGCCCCCGTAAACCGCTGATTTATTGATATTTTCCGCAATTATCCGGTGCGTGCGCGCGTTCGTATGGGTGATCGCGCAGCTTACTTGCGGCACTTCAATCCGGTCATTCATGAAAGAGAAGGGCAGGGGTGTTTCGTCCGCCGCCTGCTGATCCAGAGCGTCCCAGTCCAGGGAGTCCTTGGACAGTCGGGCAGGGGTCCCGGTCTTGAGCCGCCCCATATCAAACCCGGCCCCGTAAAGCCGCTCCGACAGGCCAATCGCCGGCGCCTCGCCGTGGCGGCCGGCCGGGATACGGTTATCGCCAATATGGATGAGACCTTTGAGAAATGTCCCCGTTGTCAGGATGACTTTCGCCGCCCCGTATTCCGTGCCGTCTTCCGTGACCACGCCGACCACTTTCCGGGCGTCGGCGCCGCCGCTCAGGATCAGATCCTCCACCGGCGAAGCTATAATGGTCAGGTTCTCATAGCCAAAGAGCAGGCCCTGCATGGCCTGTTTGTAAAGATGCCGGTCGCTCTGAGTTCGCGGTCCGCGCACAGCTGGGCCTTTGGAGCGGTTTAAAAGTCGAAACTGGATCCCGGAGGCGTCGGCCACCAGCCCCATCACGCCGCCCAGCGCGTCGATCTCCCGGACCAGATGCCCCTTGCCCAGACCGCCAATGGCCGGATTACAGGACATTTCGCCAATAGTTTCCTTTTTATGGGTCAATAACAGCGTCCGCGCCCCCAGCCGCGCAGAGGCGGCCGCCGCGTCGCAGCCCGCATGGCCGCCGCCAATGACGATAACGTCCCAATCCATATCTGTCCGCACCAGGGTCATACGCCGCGCTCTATAAGGGCAGGGGGCAAAAGAGTCGAGATATACTCCCGCAGTCTACATAAACAGCGCCATCATCAGGCATGCCGCCGCGGCAAAGCCCAGAAAACCGGTGGCAAATTTCGTAGATTTTACGGCCGATTCTCGCGCCTTCAGCGCCTTTTCATTTTTCTCAATATCCTCTGGCGCCGTCAGTCCGGCCCGCGCGTCCCGGATCTCCTGCGCTTTGCCCAAATGCATTTTGTGAATACCGAAATTCACCCCGGCCATAACCAGGAAAAAAACCGCCACCATAATCATGATATCACCCCGTTAAAATTCACCCCGACTTACACCCATTCCGCTCCTGAAACAATTGCATCACGCTCCCAATTCCGTGAAAAACCGCCGTGAAACAAAAACCCTTCCGGCGCCCGGCCCTGTTTCACGCCGAGTGCCCTGGAGCGCGCCCATGTTTCACGTGAAACATTAAACCTTTAAATTGAATACAAATAACCTTTAGTTGATTCGCGTCTACTTCAATCACCGAAACGGCCGCGAGAAACTATTTGCCCAACCCCCCAATGGAACGGCGTGAACACTGGCAATTCCATCAAAACCGGATCCTTCAAATCCGGTGAGGTCCAGAAAGGGTATTAGAAGGATGATTTTAGACATTCCCTTTCTCTGCGCTTGGCGGGCGGGAATATTAAATTCACCCAAGCTGGACCAAGCACTCCTGGCTAATCTTGCACATTTATCTTGGCAGTTACCAATCTAACGGAAGGACGGGTCAAACTATGATTATTTCCGGTGGAATGCGGATGGCATGATAGCATGGGAAGGTATGATAGTGTTGCAAGTAACACTAATTATGCGCCTATAGTAAATCTGTCTCATAGCCGATAATACAGGGTTCGCTTTAGTCATACAGGGGATATAAAAATGGGCAAAAAACTGAACGCCGGTGAACAATTTCCGTCGATTACGATGCACATTGGGACAGATCATACAATTACAGTTCCGGAAGATCTTGATAGCGACTACACGATGGTTTTGATTTACCGCGGTCATTGGTGCCCATTATGCATCAGGAACTTAGTTAAATACGAAGAACATCGCGCCGCGTTGGAAGAAATGAATTGCCGCGTCATAGCGGGAAGTGTCGATGACTTGGGTAATGCTGCCAAGGTGGGCGCAAATTTTGGATTTCCTGTGGCTCATGGATTAACCCGAGAAACAGCCGACATCATAGGGGCGTGGTGGGAGGAAAGGCGTCAAATTATTCAGCCTTCAGAGTTTCTATTAAATCGCGAGGGCGTCGTTGTATCTTCCACCTACAGCTCATCGCCGCTTGGCCGAACGGACCCATTAGAAGTTATTGCGGCATTGAAGCACGTTAGAGACAGTAAAGCCCAAACTGAAGAAACGGCTTGAAGCTGGATCGTATTAATTCAGTTTTCTGAATACAAAACGCCCAAAGTCAGCGCATAGTTTACGCGGTGGCAGAACAGATGTTTTGAGCGTTTTATGATACTCAGATACTGTCTGCTTTTCGCCCCAACTAAGCCTCTGAGAGAGGAGGCTTAAAACGCCCAA
>CAYQNQ010000142.1:4896-6432 GCA_964418815.1 uncultured Hellea sp. | reverse complement strand
GGCTACCGGTTTAACAATCACAAAACCAAACTGGCCAAAGAAAAATACCCGAACATATCGACTATTCGGGTTTCGCATGAAAGTCCGGCGCAGGCCCGGAAGGCCTATGATAATTTCCACGGCCCCGTTTGTGACGGTGTTATTTTCGCGCGTGATCTGGTCAATGAGCCGGCGAATATTGTCTATCCCAAAGCCTATGCCGATCGGGTCAAGGCGCTCAAAGACATTGGGCTGAAAATCGAGGTTTTGGGCGAGAAGAAAATGGAAGCCCTTGGCATGTATTCTTTACTTGGCGTCGGCCGCGGCTCCGAACGGGAATCGCAAATGGTCGTTATGCGCTGGAATGGCGGCAAAAAAGGCGCCAAGCCTGCAGCCATTATTGGAAAAGGCGTGACATTTGATACCGGCGGCATTTCTCTCAAGCCCGGCGCGGGCATGTGGGATATGAAAGGCGATATGGGCGGCTCCGCTGCGGTTGTCGGCGCCATGATCGGCGTGGCAAAACGCAAGGCAAAAGCCAATGTTATCGGCGTTATTGGTCTTGTCGAAAATATGCCGGATGGCCGGGCGCAAAACCCTGGCGATATCGTCGTTTCCATGTCCGGGCAAACTATTGAAGTTTTAAATACAGACGCAGAAGGCCGTTTGGTTTTGGCCGATGCGCTGCACTACACACACACCAAATATAAGCCCGCCGCCATGATTAACCTGGCCACGCTGACGGGCGCCATAATCGTCTCGCTGGGCCATGAGCATGCGGGTGTGTTTTCCAATGATGACGGCCTTGCAGAGCAGATTTCCTCCGCGTCGGCCAGTTCCGGTGAACGCAGCTGGCGCCTGCCGCTTTTGCCGGAATATGACAAGCTACTCGATACGCCCAACGCCGATATGAAAAATATCGGCGGCAAGGCCGCAGGCTCCATAACTGCCGCGCAGTTCCTCCAGAGGTTTGTCGGGGATACGCCTTGGGCGCATATTGATGTGGCCGGGACAGCCATGAAAAACAAACGGCATGATCCGCGCGAGACGACGTTCGGCACAGGTTATGGCGTCCGTTTGCTTAATCACTGGATTGCGGAAAATTTTGAAGGGTAATGACCGAATACTGGTTTTATCATCTTGAAACTTCCATGCTCGAAGGTGTCTTGCCTGAGCTGTTGGATAAGACTTTAACCCGGGGTTGGCGCGCTCTTATCAAAATGCCGGCGGATAGATTATCCCATATGGATAAATTCCTTTGGACTTATAAGGACGATAGCTTTCTTCCGCATGGGCGCGATGACGAGCCACTATCCGACCAGCAGCCCATTGTGCTCAGCGCTGACAAGGCTTCAAGTAAAGGGCATGATTGCGTTTTCCTGATTGATGGGTCCGATATTGAGGTTGACCCGGAAACGTCCCGGTGTCTTGTGATGATTGACGGCCGAAATGAAGCCATGGTTCAGCAGGCCCGTAAAAAGTGGAAAACCTTAAAAGATGAGGGCGCCAAACTTTCCTACTGGCAGCAAAATGATACCGGGAAGTGGGAGAAGAAAG
>CAYQNQ010000142.1:0-4796 GCA_964418815.1 uncultured Hellea sp. | reverse complement strand
CAGCCGGAAGGCGCCATCTATATTCCCGGCCTGCCCGGAACGAAGCGGGTTATCAAACCGGCCTTTGATGAAGGATTTCAAGATGATTCCGAAGACCCGTTCGGGGAGACTCCGCTGCTTCTGCAAGTGCGCGATTTTCTACCGGGCCAAATCCTTTATGCGCCGTCAATTCGCACGCCGGGCTCACTGCTAGCTGCGTCAGAATTTGATCAAAGCCGATTAACAATCACGCTGGATGTCGAAGGTTTTGTGCAGGAAGTCCGCTGCGGGTAATTAAGTTATCTTTTAGGATAATCGGTTAGTTTCCACCTGACTTATTAATGGGGTCAGGTGTTGGATCAACAGATTTACATGAACGGCGAGGGCAATCTGGAGCTTGAGACCTCTTGGCTGAAAAATGCCGCTGCGTCATTCCGGCGCCAATTCTCTCTTCATTTGCCGATTTATATCATTGTCGGATTTAGCCTCGCAGTCGCCTCTCTGGTTGGGATGAAAGTCGGCCTTGCACTGGATTTTTCAGGTGTTTTAGGGACCCTCAAAACTATGGGCGTGTTAGTGGCTTGTCTGAGCATGGGTTTTCTAATCTATATGTTCGCAGGATTGGTTCGGCAAAAATCACAAAGCCCGACCTCAGATCTGATCAAAGCCGTAAAGACCCGGTTTGAAAACCCTGAAAAACTCACCCGTATTTTTCACATGTTGATCCTGTTTTCGCTGGCGTCAGTGGCCTTTGCTGTCCTGAAATCTTCGATTGCCCTGCTCAATCCGTTTTCATGGGATATTGCCTTTCGTGATTGGGACAAGGCTCTGCATTTTGGACGGCTGCCCCACGAATGGCTGGGCGCTATAACAGGCTCTCCATTTGTGATTTTGGCGTTGAATTTTGCCTATAATCTTTGGTTTTTCATCATCTTTCTCTATCTCTACATTTTCGCAAGCCGTTACGGGACAATCAAAGAAGGCTTGCAATTTTACAACGCCTTTTTCTCGTCATGGATTGTGATCGGGTTTTTGACGGCTACTTATTTTTCCTCAGCCGGGCCCTGCTATTTTGACCGGCTTGGCCTTGGCGGTGATTATAACGGGCTGATGGCGCAGCTTCATCAGGCCAATGAAAACTATTCAATCTGGGCGCTGACAACGCAGGACATGCTCTGGGACGGTCAAGAGGGCATTCGCGAGGGCCGCCTTGGCATCTCCGCTTTCCCGTCCATGCATGTGGCCATGGCGACGATTATGGCGCTGGCCAGTTCATCCGTTAGCCGGCGCTGGGGTATCATCGCCTGGATCTACGCAGCTATAATCATGCTGGGATCTGTCGTTCTCGGATGGCATTACGCCGTTGACGGCTATGCCAGCTTTGGTCTGGTTTTAGGGCTTTGGTGGATTTCCGGAAAACTGGCGAACTGGACTATGGCCCGTAATTCAGTCGCTACGACTTAGATTCGAACGCCACCACTTTTCGGCCCTCAAGTTTAAGGGCAATTTCGCCCCGTATCATTTTCAGGGCATCTTCGCCAAAGACCTCACGTCGCCAGCCTTTCAGGGCCGGAACTTTGGCATTCTCGCCAAAGGCCGCGATTTGCTCAATCTCCTTGGCAGAGGCCACAAGACGGGGCGCCAGGTCTTCATATTCTGTTCTAAGGCGCAGGAGCGTGCGCAGCATTTCAATTGTCGGCCCTGTATTGGGCGGCATGTGCTGAACCTTTGGCACAGGCGGCCCGTAAGTTTCAACATTGTCCAGCGCGTAATTGATATTTTCAATCAACACTTTGGCGCTTTCGGAACGTTCGAACCCATTGGGGACTCCGCGCAAAGACGCCAGAGCCTTGAGGTTGCGAGGCTTGTTTTGAGCGATGTCGTAAAGCGCGTCATCTTTGAGCACGCGCCGCCGCGGAATATTCCGGGCTATGGCCTTACGCTCCCGCCAGGCGGCAGCTGCTTTTAACACAGCCAGATAGGCTTTTTTCGGGCGGCGGATTTTGAGCCGCTCCCAGGACTTGTCCGGATTGTTTTCATACAGACTCGCCTGCATTTGCGGCTGCATTTCTTCGTCGACCCAGGCGGCGCGTCCGCGCTCATTTAGTTCTTCCACCATGCCAGGATAAAAATCTCTAAGGTGCGTAACATCACCCATGGCGTAAGTGAGCTGCTTGGGTGACAGGGGCCTCTTGGACCAGTCTGTAAACCGGGCGCCTTTGTCGAGATCCCGTTCCAGCCGTCCTCTGACCAGCGCTTGATAGCTGACGGAGTCGCCATAGCCGAGCGCCATGGCCGCAATCTGCGAGTCGAAAACGGGGGCCGGGACTTTGCCGTAATGGTGGTAGAAAATTTCCAGATCCTGACGCGCGGCGTGCATGACCTTTATAATTTTCGGATCGTAGAGCAAATCGCCCAGAGGCGCGAGATCTATACCGTCTGCCAGCGGGTCAATAATGGCTTCATCATCGTCTGTCGAAACCTGAATAAGGCATAGAATAGAGTAAAATGTGCTCTCGCGCATAAACTCCGTATCCACACATAAAAAGTCTTTGGATTTCGCTTTTTCGCAAAAGGCTGCGAGATCTTTTGTTTTTGTTATTATTTGAATCTTCATAAGCGGGCTTCGTTTAAGGCGTGTCGTCAGATTTGTCACGGAGATTGTTGCAATCTTGCAATAAGCCCGTCGCTGGCATCTTCAATCAGGTCGAGAACGTTTTCAAATCCGTCCGGGCCGCCGTAGTAAGGGTCCGGAACTTCTGTTTGCGCTGACTTCCCATAATCAAGAAACATCTGGATTTTATCACGGGCGACGGCAGGTGCCCGCGATGTCAGCTCGGCATAATTGCGGCGGTCCATGGCCAGAATATAATCAAAATCCTCGAAGTCTTCGTCAATGACAGGGCGGGCCGTCTGTCCGGCAAAGGAATAACCGCGGCGGCTACCTGTTTCCCGCGCTCTTGCGTCCGGAAGATCGCCCTTATGCCAGCCCCCGGTTCCGGCGCTATCAATGAATACATCCAGTTTGGCTGCCTTCGCCTTGTGCCTGAACACGGCTTCTGCAGTTGGTGAGCGGCAGATATTGCCGAGACAAACAAATAAGACTTTGGGTTTTGACATAGATTTGCGATAGACGGTCTTATGAGCAAAATCAAAAATATTGTCGTCCTGACAGGGGCGGGCATCTCCGCAGAGAGCGGCATCCGCACGTTTCGCGATACGGGCGGTTTGTGGGAGGAACATTCCATCGAGGAAGTAGCCACGCCGCAGGGCTATGCCGCCAATCCGGAGCTGGTCCTGGGATTTTACAATGCCCGTCGCGCGCAATTATCAACGGTGGAGCCTAATCCTGCCCATACGGCCCTCGCAAAATTGGAAAAAGGTCTGTTAGAAAAGGGCGGTCTGCTGACCATTGTGACTCAAAATGTAGACGATTTGCATGAGCGCGGCGGCGCGGAAAACATCATTCATATGCATGGAGAACTCCTTTCGCAGTGGTGCCGGGCTTGCGGCTCAAAATTCAAGAGCGGCGAGTCGTTCACACTTGAAAGTCAGTGCCCAAAATGCGGGGAGACCGGAAAGGTCCGGCCCGATATCGTTTGGTTCGGCGAGATGCCATATTTTATGGACACTATTGAAGCCCATATTCTGAACTGCCATTTGTTTGTCTCCATCGGAACCAGCGGCGCAGTTTATCCGGCCGCAGGTTATGTGCAAATGGCGCGAGGCCTCGGCAAGCAGACTTTAGAAATCAATCTGGATCCTTCCGAAGGTTCGCACTTTTTCCATGAAAGCCGGCTCGGCAAGGCCGGGGAGTTGGTGCCTGTCTGGGTGGACGAAATTTTAAATGGCTGAAATTACCATATGGATTGACGCCGATGCCTGTCCTGTGCGCGACGAGACCTATAAAGTTGCACTTCGGCATGAAGCCAATGTCAAAGTCGTCGCCAATAATTTCCTGCGTGTTCCGAGCCATGCCTTAATCGAGCGGGTTATGGTCTCCGACGGTTTTGACGCGGCTGATGATTATATCGCCGAAAATTGCGGCCCGGGCAGCGTTGTCATAACAGCCGATATCTTATTGGCTGACCGTATACTCAAAGCCGGGGCGTCGGGCCTTTCGCCCAAAGGCGATCCCTGGACCAATGACAATATCGGATCGGCCATCGCAACCCGCGCCATCATGGCAGATCTGCGGGCCGGGGCATTAGGCGAAAATATCGGCGGACCCAAACCGTTTACACACGCCGACCGGTCTAAGTTTCTGCAGAGCCTCCACAATCTGGTTGAGAAAATGAAACGGACATAACCTTTCATTCCAACCAATCCTTATCCTGAGCTTGACGAAGGATTGGGCGCGTACTGGGTCCGATTCAATTAGAAAAATTTCCACGTCCTTCGTCAAGCTCAGGATGAGGAAATTTTATGGACTTGATTATTTATCGAAAAACAATAAATATAATCCGAAAGGAGCCTTCTATGTGGTATTCACCCGGAGATATTGTCAGCGTCCGTGTTGGAACGGTTCGCCATGAAGGCATTATTACCGAGCATGGCCGGGTTATTTCCAACTCCCGGCGGCTTGGCGGTGTGTTTGAAGAAAGCCTCCGCACCTTTGCCATGGGCCGCAAGATTAAAAACCATGGGCCGCTTAGAGCTGCCGACCCTTCGCAAGTATTGGCGAGAGCCCGCTCCCAAATTGGACGGGGCTATCATCCTTACACCTATAACTGCGAACATTTTGTGCGCTTTTGTTACGGAAAATCCCCTTATAGCCCGCAAAAAATGGGCGCCATGAGTCTGGCGGCGCTGGCTGC
>CAYQNQ010000141.1:1332-6436 GCA_964418815.1 uncultured Hellea sp. | reverse complement strand
GGGGTTAAAGTCTTCTCCTGGCTCGCAACCATGTGGGGCGGGTCAATCCGATATACGATCCCCATGCAATGGGCGCTCGCCTTTATTATTCTATTCGTCATTGGCGGCGTGACCGGGGTTGTGCTGGCCAATGCCAGTATCGACACTCTATTACATGATACTTATTTCGTCGTGGCTCACTTCCACTATGTGCTGTCCATGGGTGCCGTCTTTGGAATCTTCTGCGGCTTTTATTACTGGTTCGGCAAAATGACCGGATATCTTTACAATAAATGGCTGGCCGGTCTGCATTTCTGGTTCTTCTTTATCGGGGTGAATATCATCTTCTTCCCGCAGCACTTTATCCAGATGAAGCGCCGCTATGTGGAATACCCGGTTGAGATGGAAAGTCTCAACGCCCTGTCAACATTCGGTATTATTCCGACAGGTATTGGCATGTTATTCTTCTTCTTCATGCTGATCGAGGCCTTTGTTATGCGCCGCCCTGCTGGAGATAATTACTGGGGTGAGGGCGCAACAACGCTGGAGTGGACACTGAGCTCACCTCCGCCGTTCCACCAGTTTAACAAGCTACCCGTCATTGCGGATGACGATCATCACTAGGACGGCGCGTAAATAAATTAGGAGAGGCCGCTTCGGAAACGATAGCGGCCTTAGCTGCATTAAAGAATATATGGACCAGACCAGTCACATAAAACCCGGATACGGAATTGGTACAGCAGAGCCGGCTGACTATCTGGCTTTGATGAAGCCGCGCGTCATGTCTCTGGTCGTCTTTACGGCATGGGTCGGTTATCTCTGCGCGCCGGGCAGTCTTTCGATTTCCAATATGATTGCGGTGATCATCTGTATCGCTGTCGGCGCAGGCGCGTCGGGCGCGCTCAACATGGCCTATGATGCGGACATCGACGCCAAGATGACAAGGACGCGCCAAAGACCTGTCCCGAGAGGCGCAATCCGCGCCGACACTGCGCAGACTTTCGGCATTGTCATGAGCTTCTTTGCGGTGTTGACTTTGTGGCTCGCGTCAAATCCCTTGGCAGCGGGCATTCTGGCTTTCACCATTTTCTTTTATGCGGTCATTTATACACGGTGGCTCAAGCGCTCCACGCCGCAAAACATTGTCATAGGCGGCGCCGCCGGGGCGTTCCCGCCCATGATTGGATGGGCCGCCGCTTCCGGATCAATTTCGCTGGAAGCCGTGATTATGTTCCTCATCATTTTCCTGTGGACGCCGCCGCATTTCTGGGCGCTGGCTCTCTATAAGAAAGGCGACTACGACAAAGCCGGTATTCCTATGATGCCGAATGTACGCGGCGCGCCGTCTACAAGGCTTCAGATAATGTTATATGCCCTGATACTCGCGATCGTGGGTCTGGCGCCGCTGCTGATCGGACAGGCGGGCTGGATTTATGGCGGCGTTGCTATTGCCTTGAACATAGGGTTTGTTTTTCTGGCCTTGAAGGTCTGGCGCTCCAAAGCCGGAGAACGGGCTGACCTGTCAAATGAGGCCTCGCTATATGCTGTTAAAAACGGTGATAAGGCGGCGCGGAATCTCTTCGCTTTTTCCATTATCTATCTGTTTGGTATTTTCGGGGCTTTGGCCGCCGATAGCTTTTTGATTGGACTTATCTAATGTCCGGTCCGCAAGACTTTTATGAGCCAACTCCGGCCGAACTCAAGGCCCGAAAAAAACGCAATTACACGATCGCATTATTGCTCATTGCCTTCATCGGATTCGTTGTATTTGCCGTGCTTTCAAGGGGGGTAATTATGACTTACCCCGATATAAAATGACCCGGAACGTAAAGACACTTTTGGTCCTTTGGGCCGTTGCGGCGACCATGTTGATTGGCGGGTTTCAATTTGATTATCTCTATGACAAATTTTGCAAAATCACCGGCTATGGCGGAACAACCGGTCAGGCCGAGGTCAATGATTCCGAAGTAATCGACCGAACCGTCAGAGTTCATTTTGACGCCAATGTAGCGGGCGGCCTGCCGTGGGCGTTCACCCCGGATCAACCGTACATGGATGTCAAACTAGGCCAGTCGGGCGTGGCCTTTTATTCGGCGACAAATACCTATGATGAGCCCATTGTCGGGACCGCGAATTTTAATGTAACACCGATAAAGGCCGCGCCGTTTTTTATTAAGACAGAGTGCTTCTGCTTCACGGAACAACTCATCAAACCGGGCGAAACAATTTCCATGCCCGTCATGTTTTTTGTGGAACCGGTCATGGACGAAGAAAGCCGGTATGATGATATTAAAAGCGTAACCCTGTCCTACACATTTTTCGAAGTCGAAAATCCAAAAGATTTCGACTTATCTCAATTAGATTCGGAGGGTGCGGCGCAAGGCCGCGACACACTGAACTAGGGGCGTGTTCTATTGCGAGGGGTTAATCCCTTGTTTATAGGACGAAAGCATAAAGTAGCGACCGACTCGCGACTGGAGGAAGAGATATGGCATCCGAAGCCGTTGAACACGACTATCATCTGGTAGAGCCGAGCCCGTGGCCGTTTTTGGCGGGTATGGCCTGTATGGTCTGGAGTGTCGGCATGGTGATTTTCTTCGCCGGACTGGCCGGAGCCGAAGCGACCGGTATGAGCAAGACCCTGTTTGGACGGGGAATAGATACGTTTTATACGCGGCTGGACGGCGTCGCCGGAAATGAAGTTTTTCAGGGCATTTGGATTTTAGTTATCGGTACGCTTTTCGGCGCCTATGTCATGTATGGCTGGTGGCGGGATGTGGCCCGAGAATCTGAGGCCGGTGATCATACGCCTGTTGTCGATATTGGTCTGCGTTACGGCATGATCATGTTTATCATGCAGGAAGCCATGTTCTTTGTCGGCTGGTTCTGGATGTTTTTCGAGTTAGGTCTATGGCACAAAGTCAGAGAAAAATGGAATTCCGGCATATTAGAAAATGCTGCCAGCTATGCGGAGGGCCCTGTTCAGGCGGGAACAACCATTGATCCCTGGCATCTACCGCTGATGAACACATTGGTTCTTTTATTGTCCGGAACCACTGTGACTTGGGCCCACCATGCTTTGATACAAGGTAATCGTAAGGCCGCAAAATGGGGTCTGTTTCTAACGATCGCCCTGGGTATCTTCTTCACCTATCTTCAAGGCATTGAATATGTTGATGCCTTCACGGAACGTGGACATCTTGGCCAATGGTTGTCGGAAAATACCTATTGGTCAACTTTCTTCCTCGCCACCGGCTTTCACGGCCTTCATGTTTTGATCGGGACGATCTTTCTGCTGGTCTGCTATCTGAGACTGTTGCGCGGCGGCTTGAAACCCGAGAAGCATTTTGGGTTCGAAGCGGCAGCATGGTACTGGCACTTTGTGGATGTTGTCTGGTTATTCCTCTTCGTCTTCGTTTACGTCGTCTTTGCATTTTAATGCCCTTGTCTTGGAGCTAGCCAAGAGAGCGTGTGAGGGGGACTTCGGTCCCCTTTGTCATGTGCGGGAAAGAGAATGAGAAAACCTTATTTCCGGCCACTGACGGGCCTGACCATAATCACAGCTATTATGATGACTATCCTGATTGGACTGGGAACCTGGCAATATAAGCGTTTGGGCTGGAAAACGGATCTGCTTGCCGAAATAGATAAAGCGGCCAATGCCGCGCCGCTCACCTCGCTCAGGGCGGCGGCTGAAGCTCTGGATAATGAAGCGCCGCTGGATTTTCGCCGCGTGCAGATAGACGCAGAATTTCTGCCATTTGAAACACCCTTCAGAGTGTATGCGCCGGGCGATGATAAGTATGGATGGCGTTTGTTTGCCCCTGTTAGAAATGAAGGCTTCACCGTCTTTGCCGGGCTGAACATTATCGCGGACGGCGCAAAGCCGGACTCCATCAAGTCTCGAACCCAAAGACTGGCCGGCTATATTCGCGTTGTTCGCAATCGCGGCGCCCGCACAAAAAGTACTCCCGCGAAAAACCGCTGGTTTGGATTTAACCCCATGCCCGAAAGCCATAATTGGAAAGATGATATCGACGGCGTGGATGTGCGCTACTATCTGGATATTGTTCTGGGCGAAAACGACGCGGCAAACCTGCCTGTGAAATTCCCAAAAGTTAGAAACAATCATTTGGAATATATGCTGACCTGGTACAGCCTTGCGTTGATTTTGATGATCTACTATGTTTTGTTCCATCGTCGAGAGGGGCGCGCTGGATGGTCCTAGGCCGAAAATCAGTCAAAGTTTTGTCAGAACAGGCGCCGGGCGGGCGTGTGGAGCTCCGCCGGCCCAAATGGGCAGACTTTGAAGACTGGACTAACCTTCGCCGCCGAAACAAGGATTTCTTATCGCCCTGGGAACCGGATTGGAGCGAAGCGCATCTGAGCCGCAATTCCTTTAAAGTGCGTCTGGCTGGATATAACCGTATGATCGAGCAGGGCACAGCCTATCCTTTTCACGTCTTTGCCGGGGCTGATCTGCGATTGGTCGGCGCTTGTAATATTACGCAGGTGCAGCAGGCGCCGGCGCAATCGGCGGCGCTGGGATATTGGATTGGTCAGGAATATGCCCGTAAAGGATTTGCCCGCGCCGCTATCCGCGCAGCCCTTAAACATTGCTTTGATGATTTGGGTCTTCACCGCGTGATGGCCGCCGTTCAATCATCCAACGAACCGTCAAAAAGCCTGTTATGGGATTTGGGTTTTTCGTTCGAAGGCACAGCCAGAGCCTATTTGAAAATAAACGGCCAGTGGCGGGATCACGATATCTATAGCCGCCTTAGCAGTGATTGATCTAAACGGAAGGTGGCGGAATTTCGGCTGCCTCCGGCATAACGATCTGCTGAACATTTGGGGTTGAGAGGTCAATATCTTCGGCGATGGAGGCGTCATACACGGCCTCATTGACCTTATAGATTGTTCCCATGAGATGTTTTCGGATCGTCGAGGTAATCTTGGTGTTGGGGATTTTTTCTAGATAAATCCAAAGCGTATATTCGAGGGCGAAGTCCCCGGCGCTGGTCAGGGCCCATTCAAAGGGTTTGGTTTCATTGACCATAATGTCTTCATTTTCGATGCAGACTTTATTGGCGGCGGTGAACATATCCGAAATACGGTCTTTAAA
>CAYQNQ010000141.1:0-1232 GCA_964418815.1 uncultured Hellea sp. | reverse complement strand
AATTGCGGAAATAATTGTGAGAGTGTGTCCAAAACTGTCCCCTTAGTCACCCGTTTATGAATCAGTGGCGGGTGTTTTACAAGGGCGGGATTACAGCTTAAGCCCGGCCGCCAAAATGAGAGAGCATGTCCGGCGTGACCCCGATATAGGACAAGGTCTTGGCCCATTTATCAGAAAGGCCATTTTCAAAAATGAGGCTTTCCTTGCCGTCCACGACCATCCAGGCATTTTGCGCGATTTCTCGCTCCAGCTGCCCGCCGCCCCAGCCGGAATATCCTACGGCCAAGACGGCCAGGTCCGGCGCTTCAGCCGATGTGAGGGCCTCGAGTATGTCGCGGGTTGTTGTCAGGGCCAAAGTTTCAGAAATCCGAAGCGACGTGCCTGCATTATAATAATCGGCCGTGTGAAGAACAAATCCCCGGTCAATATCAACAGGGCCGCCGTTTAAAACCGGCTGATCAGCAATCCGGGCCGATCCCTCAATGCCGATCTCATCCAGCAAGTCAGCGATGACGATATCGTCTTTTGCCTTATTGATAATGAGCCCCATGGCGCCTTCTGGGGTGTGTGAACATATATAGACGACGGATTTTTCAAACCTCGGATCTCCCATGCCCGGCAAGGCGCAAAGAAACTTACCCGTCAGATTTGTTATATCTTCCATAGAGATAAGCTCACTTAACGGGCGAATTTTTGCAAGCAATTCTTGTGTTTTCCTGCGCGAATCCCCATATCAGTAGGAAGAAAAGCCATCTCGGAGGGATATTGATGAGCATTAAAGTCGGCGAAAAACTGCCAGAATCAAATTTTATGACAATGGGCGCAGATGGTCCGGAGCCGGTAACAACGGCCGAGGTGTTTGGCGGCAAAAAGGTGGCATTGTTTGCCGTGCCCGGAGCCTTTACACCGACCTGTTCGGCGCGGCATCTGCCCAGCTTCAAAGATAATGTTGAAGCTATGAAAGGCAAAGGCGTTGATGCCATCGCCTGTACATCTGTTAACGACGTATTCGTCATGGGCGCCTGGGCGAAAGATCAGGGCGTGACGGACGAAATGCAAATGCTGGCAGACGGAAACGGCGCGTTTGCCAAAGCTATCGGTCTGGAACTGGATGCGTCCGGTTTTGGAATGGGCGCGCGGTCACAGCGCTATGCAATGGTTGTCAATGACGGCACTGTTGAAGCGCTATATGTGGAAGAGGGCGGTGAATTTCGAGTATCCTCGGGGGACTA
>CAYQNQ010000140.1:0-6520 GCA_964418815.1 uncultured Hellea sp. | reverse complement strand
TCATTTTCGCCGGCAATGATACCACGCGGAACTCACTCTCCGGCACCATGCGGCTATTAACCGAATTCCCCGAGCAAAGGCAAAAAGTCCTCGATGACCCCTCACTGCTCCCCAATATGCTTTTAGAAAGTCTTCGGATGACATCACCGGTGATTCACATGCGCCGGACTGCGTCTCAAGACACGGAGCTCGCCGGACAGAAAATTGCTGAAAACGAAAAGCTTATTCTCTGGTACGGAGCTGCCAATCGTGACCCGGATGTGTTTTCTGACCCGGACCAATTCGATGTAACCCGCACCAATGCCAACAAACATCTGGCCTTTGGGCATGGGCCCCATAAATGCCTGGGAAGCCGCATTGCACAGCTGCAGCTGCGATTATCCTACGAAAAAATTCTGGACCGTTTTCCGAATATTCAATGGACGGGCAAGCAGAAAATGGCGCCCAATAACTTCGTCCACGCCGTACAAAACCTGATGGTCACGATTTAATTTCCCGCCGTTAATCACGAATCCGTGTAAATATTTACACGCGCTTCACACGGAGGAGTGAAACTAGAAATAACTTTTTGTTAACCGGAAAAATAGAGCATTTTCTCAAAGAATGAGACAGTGAAATATTTATATGTTCATGTTTTGTTCACTTTATTAGAACATGGTATGAAAATGCAAAATTACTATACTTATATCCTTAGCGGTCAGGAATATGGACCGATCTTCGTCGAAGCCGTGCAAGATATTATTGCGCGGATTGTAGCGCATAAACGCGGACATCTATCAGAAGCGGCCTATCGCATTGACAGGCTCGTCTATGTAGAACGGCACAACACAAAACAAGCGGCGGAAGCGCGGGTCATGGCCCTTAAAAGCGCCTCAAGAGAATGGGTTGACGCCCTGATTGAGCGCTCCAACCCTTATTGGCAAGACCTGGCTGCGGTTGAAACTTCGAAACAAGCGAGAGCCGCTTAAACCCGATAATGAAATTATGCCGCCTATTAATGCGGCGAAAAACCGACATCGTCATTTTTTTTACAAACTGTCTCCAAATTTCTGACATATTGTCATCTGAATAAGGCATATGACGAGTCGGGATTTAGATGAGCTATAACAGGTTATTTTTTCTATTAGCTGCCTTTGTATTGGCGGCTTGTAATAGCAAAACGCCGGACACGCCCGTTCTGACAGAACCTGCTGATTCCGATACCCAAATCCAGATTGTTGAAGAAGAGGTCAAGCCCGAATTCATTGCGCCCGTTTTAAAATCAATCGGGCCTTATACGGTGGATACGGCCAGAGATTGCGATGGTTTTCCCAGATTAAACCTCTCGACTTATTCAGGATTATGTGTCGGCCTGGTGGCCACGGCGGAAACCCCCGCTGCCAATGGTCAAGCCGGGTTAAAGTTTCCGAGAGACATTATCTTTCCGAATCCAGAAGATCAGTTTTCAGATGAGTTTTATCTGACGGATATGGGCGGCTGGGGCGAAAACAAAGGCCGCGTTCTGATGTTCGAGAACGGTCAATTCGAAACCGTCGTAAACGGCTTGAACCTGCCCCATGCCATCGAATACGGACCTGACAACGAAATATATATTGCGGAAGCTGACCAATTTATCCGGTTCGCCATTCCGCCGTCTAAACTTGACGGATTTGGCTATGAAACCGTCATTTCCGGCTTGCCTTATAAACCTGGAGGACAGAAACATTTGCATCCCTTAAAAGCCTTCACATTTTCTGGCTCCGATACTCTTTGGATAAATTCCGGATCCTTGTCAGACAGATGTCTGGATAGCCTCCCCACGGGTTTGTGTACTGAATATGGTAATTCTGCGGCTGTTTTAAACTTCAAAAGGTCCGGGAAAAACTGGATATTAAATCCTGACCACATTGTTCGCGGATTGCGAAATTCCATGGGCTTGGCGACCCATAGCTCAGGCACGGTCTTGCAGGTGGAGAACGGGGCGGATTTCAAAGAGGCTGATAGCCCGTATGAAGAGATTAACCGCATTGATTTTCGCTCGGGTCAGCCGCGCTTTTACGGCTGGCCTTTTTGTTTTGACCGGGATCAGCAGGACCCGGCCTGGGGTCCTTCGACAGGATATAACTGCTCGACTCATAATCCTGACTATATGCAGCCCATAGCGCTCCTCCCGCCGCATGGCGCCCCGCTGGATTTACTCTACGCACCTGTTGGCACTTTGAATTTTGAAAGCGAAAAGCTGATTGTTCCTCTGCACGGCTATCGAAGCACAGCCCATCGTATTTTATATTTTGATGTGGACGAAGAAGGCCTGCCGGTCGGAGAAGCCTCAGAACTCGTCTTTGATTGGGCGGCCAGCGAAACCGGGCCAAGAGGTGCGCCAACAGGCCTGACAATCGGTCCGGACGGCGCCATTTGGGGCGTAGAAGACAAAAACAAGACGGTTTTTCGTATTGCCGTTGATCAACATCCGCCGCAGGTCTGGAACGGCCAGGCTGGTGCTAAAGCCATAATCGCCGATGACACATATTCCGTTTTGCACGCTGAAATACTCAAGCCCAAATGCGCTGCCTGCCATGACGAGTTTTCCGGATCGCCCAACCACTCCATAAACAGGTTGGCTGCGTTAAAATGGCTCGAAGCAGACTCCCCTCTTTATAAAAGACTTATCGCCAAACCACCCAAGCAAATGCCGCCGGAAAAACCGCTAACGGTAAAAGAAATAGAATCCATCAAAGAATGGCTCGAAGAGTTTTAAAAGGCGTCGTTGTCCGGATCATTTTCATTGGCCGCGCCATTGGCAACGATGTCCGACATAGCCTCCCCATCCTGACCGGCAACGACATAACCGCCTGATAACCAGCGGTGCAAATCCACGTCCGCACAGCGTTTGGAGCAAAAGGGTTTAGCCTCAACGCTTGCCGGCTTTTTACAGATGGGGCACTTATCACTCATCGGTCCGCCTTTACCGATAACTTCGGCCCTTTTTCCAGTTCAAAGCGGGCGCCGATTTTGTCACGCATGGCGTCTTTCCAGCCAATGCTGTCTTCCTCCAGCCACGGGAAAACATGGTGCGGCACGGTCAAAGTCAGCTGCGCGCCCGGCGAGGCCTTCGCTTCGCGCTCCAATCGGCGCAAAGCCAGCATGGCGAGCGATATTTTTTTATTCCGAAACAATTCATCCAGCGGGCGAGTCCGGATTGCCCGCGTCATTTCCAAAACCCCAAAGCGGGAAAAAGGCGCAATTTTGCGAGGATTAGGGTCATTTTCAAAGGTGCTCTCAACCGCCCTTATCAACTGGTCTCTTTGCCTGGGCTGCCGAATATTTGGAAAATCAATGGCAATGAGTCCGCCAAGACCGCGCAGACGCAATTGCCGAGCAATAACATTGGCGGCATTTTTAGCCACCTCAAATCCGTTTTGAGCGCTGCCTTTGTCCACATCGATGGATATCATTGCCCGGGTCGGTTCTATGGAAATGTCGCCTCCGCCCGGCAAAGCGATTACCGTTTCCACGGCCTCTTCCACATTACTTACAGGCGCGTCTTCAAATTTGATATCCGGACCAAAACGGCGCGTCAGAAAATCCTCCATGGTAATCTGCACTAAAGGCCGTGGCTTCTTAAGCGCGCTCATGTCAATAAATTTCACCACAGGTCCTTTGCCCGATATGGCTTCGCGTTTGATTTCAACTTTAATCATCGCGCCTTCGGTGAGGCGCGGCGCGCCCGACATATCCGTAAACTTAAGCAAACCATGAGCATCGGTCCCGAGATCCACAAAAGCCCCGCTCACCGACGGGTCAATGGCGGTGACGCGGCCGGCAAATATATCCCCAAACCTCGGCTGGTTTTTATCAGACCATCGACGAACATAAATTTCGACCATGCGGCGCCCCTCGTAAACGGCGCAGCGAGTCTCGCCGACGCCCCGGTCGATGACGGCTCTTATTTTCACAAATTATATCCCGCGCCGGTCAACAAATTCCGGGTTTCAAATAGCGGCAATCCAACCACGCCCGTATATGAACCGGTCAGGTTTTGAACATAGGCACCGGCCAGACCCTGAATGCCGTAACCGCCTGCTTTGCCCTGCCATTCCTGGCTATCCAGATAGGATTTCAATTCTTGATCGGACAGGCGCTTGAATTTGACCCGCGTATCGCTCACGCGGGTTCTAACGGTGCCGTTTATGTCAACCACAGCGACGCCGGTAAAAACCCGGTGGGCGCGGCCTGAAATCAGCCTGAGACAGGCTTCCGCTTCTTCGCGGGTTTCAGTCTTGGGCAGGATTCGACGGCCGACGCCGACGACCGTGTCAGAACCGAGGACGACCGCACCGGGATGAGCGCCGCTAATGGCGACGGCTTTTTCCGTGGCCAGGCGCAGCGCGTGGCCGCGCGGTAGTTCACCCGGGATCGGGTCTTCGTTAATGTCGGCCGGGATTACGTCGTCCGGTACGACCCCGATCTGGGCAAGCAAGGATAACCGCCTCGGAGAGGCGCTTGCGAGTATCAGGCGGGGCCTGTCAGTCATGAATAGGGATTATTTAAACCGGTAGGTAATGCGCCCTTTAGACAGGTCGTAAGGGGTCATTTCCACGGTGACTTTGTCACCTGCGAGAACACGGATACGGTTTTTCCGCATTCTGCCCGCTGTGTGCGCGATAATCTCGTGGTCATTGGCCAGGAGGCGCACCCGGAAAGTTGCGTTCGGCAGAAGTTCCATCACTTCGCCTTCGAACTCCAGCAGGTCTTCTTTAGGCAAGGTCAAATCTCATATTTCAGTCCATTTTTAACACGGCAGAGTCGCGCCGCAGCCCGCTATATAGGGATAAAAATCAAAAAATACAGGAGAATTTACCGGTTTATCCAAACTGTTTCGTAAGGCGCCCCCCTATAAAATCCCGCACGGAGCGGTAATTATTCATCATGGCCCGGACATCGAGCATGCCGGCCGTCGGATCGGGCGTTGGCCAGACCAGTATTTCCGTTTCGGATTCGCCAAACACCGCTTTCGCCGCCTCGCCGGCGCTCTCCGTGAAGGCGATGACAACATCAAAATGCTGCCCCGCAAGACTCTCCAGCGTCTGCGCCGTATGCCCGGACATATCAATGCCCTTTTCGCGCATGACGGCAACCATGAGATCATCGAGCTCCCCGGCTTCCAGACCGCAGGACACAGCGCTCAGCTCATCGCCGAACATATGCCGGGCGAGCCCCTCGCCCATGGGAGATCTGATAGAATTGAGATAACAGACAAACAGGACCGATTTCGTCATTTCGGCCGCCTGTGAAGAGAGCATAAAAGCGTAAATATTCGCCGCGATGTATTAAACTCGATCTCCGCATGATTGCGCAGACTATCCGTCAGCAAACGCGAGCCTTCGTTATGGAGACCCCGGCGCCCCATATCGATAGCCTCAATCTGGGCCGATGTGGCCGTTCGAATGGCGTTGTGATAGCTTTCGCAGATCAGGAAATAGTCTTTAATGATGCGGCGAAACGGCGTCAGCGACAGATTAAAATTAGCCCGCTCGGCCCCGTTGGAGCGCTTAACGTCAAAAACCAGACGGGAGCCGTCTTGTAAGGCAAGATTGACAATATAAGGCCCGGACACGCTCTCCAGCGGCCTGAACTCATTATCCTCGAGCAGATCAAAGATCGCCACCCGCCGCTCATGCAGCATTTCCTGCGAAGTCGCCGGCAGGCTCTCTTCATCAAGATTCAGCTCGACGATGTAATGATCACCTTCTACTGCCACTATCTATCCATTATCCGGCTATCCATCATCCGGCTATCCATCATAATGGAGCGGAAGTTTATCGGTCTCGCGCGCCTCATTCGTGTCGGCCAGAATAACATCGATACATTCGACGTTCAGCGCCAGCTCGCCCCCGCCCGCCAGGACCAGATGCACCCAGCCGGACGGATCATCTACCGACACACTACTGGCTTCAAAACTCATGGATAACAGCACCGCATAGGCGTCCGGGTCGCGCCGGTCGAGCCCCCGGCTTTGGACCTTAAGAATACTATCGATCCGAAGACCGGTTTTCACCCGCTCGCTCTTCTTGTCCTGCTCGTGTTTGAAGCGGGAAAGCCGCAAGGTCATAAACCGGCCGCGCGAATTATAGGCGATCTCGCCAACCTTCAGGATGGCGTCCTGCAAAGCCGAGGAAATAACGACCAAATCGTCTTCTGTTTCCGCGCGTAATTTCAGGCTTTCACTCATTCACTAACCCGTTTTATTTTCGCCCCGCAATTGCCGAGCTTTATCTCTATATGTTCAAAACCGCGGTCCAGATGATAGACGCGGCCGACAGTGGTTTTGCCTTTAGCGGCTAGTCCGGCACTAATCAATGAGGCAGAAGCCCGAAGGTCCGTGGCCATGACCTGCGCCCCGCGCAGGGATTTAACGCCGCGCACAATAGCCTCGCGCCCATGGACCGTAATATTGGCCCCCATGCGGGAAAGTTCAGGGCAATGCATGAAGCGGTTTTCAAAGATGTTTTCACGAATGATCGAAACCCCGTCCGCCATG
>CAYQNQ010000139.1:0-6538 GCA_964418815.1 uncultured Hellea sp. | reverse complement strand
TCATGGGCTTGTCCAAAAATAACAGAGGCCACTAAACGACATAAGAATGTATTTTCCTCTAATAAATGGAAAATTACATAATTAGTTCGCAAAAAATTACACCGAGTCTTCAGGAGTTCGTTAGACTTACAGTTTTTCTTATGCGCTGGACAACCAAGAACAGGACGACTCCCGCTAGAACGACAAGCGGAAGATAGGTTTTCAATCTTTCTCCGGCGATTTCTCCGAGACCCAGAAATAACGTGTAAATCAGCCCAATATAAAAAATAGCGGTCACGCATATGGACGCGGCAAATTTGGAAAAGGGTAATTTGAAAAAACCGGCCGCAATATAAAGAGGGATGCGTGCACCCGGCAGAAAACGAGACACGAATATTGTTTTCAGCATATTGTTCTCAAGTTTAGCATGGGCCGCATGCACGGCAGGCTTATCCGAATATTTTTGCGCCCATGCCTGCGTGATCGCAGCCCGGCCCAACCAGTATTTCCACAAATCACTCAAAATTAAGCCAATTGAAATGGACGTAAATAAACCCAGAGGGTTGCCCATTTTACTGATCATAGCTGATACGGCGCCAAGCACAGCGATGTCTTCCTGCACAAAGGGGGCGATGAACGAACACAGGTAAATCGCCCATGAGTTGGCATGCAATAAATCTTCCATCAGATTATCCAAATTGGGTCGTTGTTGTCGTAGTTGAATTGAATGGGCTGATTGGCCGTTTTCCTAACTTAAACAGCTGAGTTAGGCCAGATAGAATTAACCGCTCTCAAAGAAGTGTTACGCGCGTTTGATTTTCGCCAGAAAACAGTTAAAATCAATTCACTAAGCTACTTATTAGGTTAATCTTATGAAAATCCGTACGTCCCTTATTATGTTGGGCCTAGCCCTGGCAATCACCGCACCTGTAGTCACCGGCACGCTGGCCTATGCACAATCGAGTACCGCAAGCGCAAACTTGCAAAATCAGTCTTTTTTCAACAAAAAATATAGACTCACAGGCTCATGGTCACTCGTGCAGCGTGGTAACAAAACCTTTGTTAAATTTTCAGATGATTTTAAAACCAAGAACGGTCCTGATCTTAAAGTCTTTCTTTCGCCAAGATCAGCGGGTGAAGTCAATGGCAGAAATGCCGTCGCAGGATCACTCAAATTGGGCGTTTTGAAAAACAATAAAGGCACGCAGGAATACGAAATCCCGGCAGGGACGGACTTGTCAAAATACTCGACAATCCTTGTGCATTGCGAAGCTTTTTCCGTCTTATGGGGCGGCGGCGCATTATAATACCGCTCTGCTGAAGCAAGAGATTGGAAGGGAGTAATATGAAAAAATTTAAGTCAGGCCCGCTAGCAATAGTCTGTATGGCTGCGCTCGGGCTGGGGGTAGGGGCCTGCTCACAAGCTGAGCGTGTCTCAAATGCTGAGGACGTTAAATCTGAGACCGTCAAAGCCGCTAAAGAAAAAATCGGCTATGAATATATCGCCATGGAAGGTTTCAGTTATGAACTCGGCCAGTTTATCGGTCTGACCGAGGGTGAAAGTTTTACTGAGTCCGAGCGTAAAATTAACGCTGTGTTTAAAGCATATGACGGCCAAACCGATCCGGTCGATATTCGTATGGAGGACACCATTGTAGAAGCAGGCTGGAAACAAGTATTAGTCACACAAGACGGCCTCATGGACGGCACGGTGACTGGCCAGCAGCTTCTGGCTGTTTTTGATGACGAACAAAAGTTAGTCAATTACGGTATGCGTATTAAATGTCATACGGATAGCGGTTCATCCAAGTGGCAGACTGAGGGATGCGGCTAGGCGGAAATTTTGAAATCCGGGCGCGCCCTAAAGCAGCCTAGGCTGCTTTTTTTATGTCTGCTTTTTATATGCCTTCAAGGCAAACAGCGTTGACATCGAAAAGAAAATAAAATGCGCAACGTTTAACGCTTCAGGGACAAAATATTTGCCAATAGACGGCATAAAAAGAAGTGTGGAAAAGACGAGCAGTATGAGCACAATAGGTGTGAATATAGCCAGCCAGCGCGGATAATAAGTTTCATATTTGAATATGGCAAAAGCCAGGATCGCCGACATTATCATGACTTGGAAGCGAATGACTTGCAGCAAAGGAAAACTCATCGTGTCGACTTTGGTTTGCACAGCGGAGAGCGCGCCTGCCGCCCCGCCCGTATGGGCGGCGATAGATTGCACAAGCAAACCTTGATAGGCGTTGGAGATCAACCACGCAAAACCTGACATAAATCCAAATACAGCGAGCGACATAATCAACCAGCCCAGCTTTGTTTTATGCAGCTTTAACATGCCGACCACATGCCAATAGCCGATGATGTAAAAGGGCGCGCCGACGACGCTGAGATAATAGCCGCGCTTCAGATCCGTTTCAGTCGGGTGTAAAAAGTTGCCGTAATTATTGGCCGGGCCGTGATTTAGCTCCGGCGCATAGAGCAGGAAATACTCTCCTATGCCCGTGACGAAAGCCGCCAACATGCCCAAAAGTCCCGTGTAAAACAGCCATTTCGGCGCCACATGATGCGGTCCTGGTGCCGCTCTGAAATCAGAAGATGCCGTCATGACTATTGCTCCGGTGAGGTCGTTTCTGCGGGCGCCAAAACCGGACGCTCGACTTTGACGATTTTGTTCATTCCCGGATTGGTCAATGTCTGCATAGGCCCTGTCAGATATTGAATATCAATGGACTGGACCGTCTCCTCCTGACCCAATCCAAAATAAAGCAGGTGGGAGCTATCAGAACACAGGCCCTCACTGGTGATGAAATGCTTGGTCAGCGTCTTGCCTGAAGCAAGTCTGGCCGTGGCCACTGCGCCCAAAGACTTGGCTGTATTGGGCAGTTCAAGGGAGAGCCAGTTATTGCCGTGCCCGTTGTTCATTTGAACTTTGGACTGACCCTGAAGATTGGCCCGAACCATATCAAGCGCGCCGTCATTGTTGAAATCCGAGGCAATGGCGGCAATTTCGAACGCCTTGTTGACCGTGTTGGTTTCTTTTTCCTTATCTGCAAATTTTCCGTTGGGTGCCTGAAATAATGTCCGTCCGGGCAGATAGATAAGATGATTATAAGGGAGCTGAACGTAGTTTTCAGAGATGATCAGATCCTGCAGGCTATCGGCATTGAAATCTTCAAACAACATGCCCCATGAAAACTCGTAATCGCGAAGATTTGTTTCTTCGGCCGTATCGGTGAATTTGAAATTTCCTTCGTTTTTGAAGACAATGATGTCAGGATTATAGATCTGGTCCTTGGTGAGATCACCGCGCACAATCCGGTTCATCAGCGGTCCCATATTCCCGACATTGGAAAAGGCGAAATCAACCAGACCATCATTGTTATAATCCCCGATTGCATTGCCCATGGGGTAGCCATATTGGCGCTTGGAAAGATCGTCGGAATTATTGGGATTTTCGACACTGGTGAATTTCACTGTGCCCGCCGCGCTTCCGTCCGCATTAAAACTTGTGTCATTGCGCCATGTGCGCACCTGGCCAGTATCATGAGAGACAACAAGGTCCATGTCCCGGTCTCCGTCTATGTCCACAAAATTACCCTGGAAGGTGTTGTGAATATAGGTCATGCCCGAGCTCTCGGTAATGTCGGTGAATGTATTATCGCCGTTATTTTGGAAAATCAGGCTGCTCGCCCCGTAAGTATGATCGTTAAACCCAGTCTGGCCTTTGACATAGCGGTTCTTGATATAAGCCGCGATATACATATCGACAAAGCCATCATTATTGACGTCCCCAAGAGCAACAGATAGGGGCGCAGAAATTTCATTAAACGGCAGGTGCAGCCGCTCCTCTTTAAACACGCCATTTGTATTGTAAGAGATAAACACATCGTTTTCGCGGGCAATCACAAGATCATCCCAGCCGTTTTCATCCACGTCCAGGACCGCAACGCCAAACGTCTCGGGGTTTTTCGGCGCGCCAATATTTGTTTCCTGGGAAATGTCTTTAAAGCTGCCATCAGCCTGATAGGCATACATGACATCGGGCTGTAGAAGCCCGCCGCCCAGATAAATCTCGTCAACCCCGTCATTATCAATATCAATTACGGCTGAGGCGAAAAAGGGCAGGCTTTTCTCGATCGTATAGACATGGGAAAAGGGTAAGATCGTTTCTTCAAATGTTGGTACGGAAGCGATCTCCTGGTCGGGGTAGCGGTCCGAATTGGCCTGATGGAAGAAAAACCCAAGGAACCAGACAAGGCCTGCAACGACGAAGACCGGTATAAGCTCAACCCAGAATAACCAGTGTTTCCATGAGCGCGGCTTGAGCGAGCGTGTAAACCGGCCAAAACGTGAATTATTGGGACAGGCTTCGCGTTCACGGTTCATCAAAAACAAGATAATTCCGGCAAAGAAAACGGTTACAGCCGAGTAGAACAAGGCGCCGTTATCATTATTGACGTTTATGCCAAGTTTGGAAAACAGATGAAAGAAAACCGCCCCGCCCATGAGCGTGCTGGCCGCCAGACCGCCCCAGACATGGAATTTTTGACGATTGACGGTTTTAGCTTCGCCCGACTTGCTGAATTTGTTACGGAGCCAGACAAAAGCCGGAATAAGCAGCAATATCGACGTTATCAACTCAAGCGAACCAATAACGTATCCTCCGATCGCGCCAAAAATTCCGCCAATGGTTTCGCCCAGAAAGCCGGACATCCATTTCCCGATCGTACCGAAAATATGCTGTGTTTCAGGTGCGCCGCTAAATTTAAATGGCAGTGACGGTAAAAACACGGCAACTATGACCGCGACTAAAATCCAGCTGAGGATTTGGCGTGTTTTTGATGGAGTCAGGTGGTCTACTGAATTTGTCATTGCTTTCACCGAGTATTATTTCTTATCAATTATCGGCCCGCTATGAGAGTTTAAAAAGTTTATGCAAGCCTTTTGACGTCACAAATTAGTTATCCTGTTGGGAGCAATATGGTGAACGGATTGACCTTAAGCTTATAGACTGTTTGCGATTTTATTTTGTTTTTTTGCGCTATTAAAAATACCGCAACTGACGTTAGCCCGCATTGAAATGCCGGAGCATGGAATTGCGGAATTCTCCGGCTTTACCGAATAGATTTGCGGGGGACCCGCCTTATGTTTTCAAGCGGGTTTAACTTAGAATTTCGGAGTTCCGGGGACGTATATTCAAGGACGCTGGGCTGGCACTTAAACTAATTCTTAGGGACGTTCCTAGACATTAAATTGGTACTTTTTAGCTATGACTCAAAAAATCTTAGACGGGAAATTGGGTTATGATGGTCAAGAAAATTAATCGATTGTTTAAGCGATATTGCCTTCAAATCGACGGCAACTTTTCTATGATGTTCTCTCTTTTGATCCTTGTTCTAGTGTTTAGCGTTGGCGCGGTCCTGGATATTTCATCTCTCTCGGCTAAAAAAGCCAAAGTCCAAAATAAGGTTGATGCTGCTTCACTAGCCGTCGGGCGCTCCATGTTCATTGACGGTAAAAGTCTGGCCGAAGGGCAGGCATTAGCGAATAGTTTTTTAAGTGAGTTGTTGGAAGATGGTACGTCGGCTTGCGGCCCCATTGAGGTGCAGGATTATTCTGTAACCATAAGCTGCAGTGGTCACGTCGATACATTTTTGCCCGGCATAGTGAATAAAGATAAGTTAGCCTTTAATGTAAGCTCTGAGTCAGTGGCTGGTCTTCAACAGAATTATGAAGTTTCCTTTGTATTCGATATCTCTGATTCCATGAACAACAGGCGTATTAGAGCCTTAGAAGATTCGCTCGACATATTAGTTTCAAGCCAAATATTTGATTTCAACACACAGAACGCTGTATTTTCTTTAATTCCGTTCGCAAATTCCGTTTCTTTTGATTCATCATTTGATAAATGGCTACATCCCATAGACGGTTTATCATTAACACCGGAATTTTCCGGTTGTTTCAATCGGGAAACCACGGCTCCTAGTGAGCCATTTACGGGTGCTGATGAAGAGATTTCGGCTCCCGCCAGAGTAGGGGGGGGCAGCGGTCCTGTATCTTGCCCGCCCGAAAATATGAGTGCTCGATTCTTCAATTCGGATCGATCTTCTGTAACGTCAATGATAACGGGTATTGAAACGACATTCGGGACGGGGACAAGTGATGCCCTGACCTGGGGCTATCGTAGCCTTCATCCTGATATGCGAGGGATAATCGATTCCAGCTCCACTTTCCCAAGGCAGTTTTCCGACGCAAATAAGAAAACCCTGATATTAATGACGGATGGAAAACCGTTTAATGTTCCATGGACCGGACGTAGACCCGCTAGATCGCAAATGGAAAATGACTCAATCGATAAGCTGATCGAGACATGCGATTTCATCAATTCCCAAGATGAACCCATAGATATTTTTATTGTTGCGCTGGGGAGTTTTGTTAATTCGTCGGGGCGAGACCTTCGCGGAGAATTTGAAAACTGCACGCAGGGAAGCGGGTATTTTGTTGAAACCGACATTCACGAACTTGCGGACACAATTGGTAGAATTGTATCAGAAGA